>PDQE01000025.1 GCA_002747735.1 Flavobacteriales bacterium
TAACAGAAAAGAAACGAGTTGTAAACGAAAGATTTGGAGTAGATTCAAAGGTTTGTACAGGCGACCATGCTTGTATGCGTTTATCAGGCTGCCCATCATTAACGCTAACGTATAGCGAAAATCCGTTGCGAGAAGATCCCATTGCTACCATAGACCAATCGTGTGTTGCTTGTGGTAATTGTGGTGAAGTAGCCGAAGCAGCCGTTTTATGTCCGTCGTTTTATAAAGCACAGGTGGTTAAAAATCCTTCGAGGTACGAAAAAATAAAACACGGAATTAAGAAAAGAGTATTTACATTTTTACAAAATAGGAGAGAACTTAAAAGACAATTAGCATAAATGAAATTCTCATGGAGGTTTTTTTAAAGTCAGTTTAATCACCTCTACAAAAGGAAAAGAAAAATCAATGAAAATTACTTATAAATCAACTGAACCCATAAAAATAGCATTGCTGGCAGTTGGAGGTGACGGAGGAGGGGTGCTAACAGGGTGGATTACCAAGCTAGCCGAAGATAATGGCTACTGGGCACAATATACATACATTGCGGGGGTGGCTCAACGTACAGGTGCAACAGTGTATTATATTGAGTTATTTCCGTTAAAAAACTTACAAAAAAACGGTAAATTGGTTACTCCGGTATTGTCTCAAATGCCGGCTCCACAAGATGTAGATATTCTGATGGCTACCGAATTAATGGAGGCGGGACGTTCTATTCAACGAGGATTTGTTTCAAAAAAAACAACCATGATTTTTTCTACCAATAGAAATTTAGCCATCCGTGAAAAAGAAAATGCAGGAGATGGTATTGCCGATGGCGAAAAAATCTTTGAAATGACCGATAAATATGCAAAGAAAAGTCTTTTCGGAAATTTAAAGCTCATTGCAACTAAAAACGGTAGTATTATTTCATCGAGTTTATTTGGGGCGTTGGCGGCTAGTGAAACCCTTCCGTTTAAAAAAGAAGATTATATAAAAGTTATAGAATCTGGCGGAAAAGGCATCAAGCAAAGTGTTAATTCATTTAATGAGGCATATCAATATGTAAAAGATTTTATAGCACAGCCAAAACCGTATAATGCTGATTTGCAGCCTGCAAAATTCAAAGAGATACCAGAGGCTACATCGTCTTTAAAATTAAACGAAGTTATTGCAGATATTAAAGCAACTATTCCATTAGAAGTACAAGATACTGTTTGGTACGGTGTAAATCATTTAGTCGATTTTCAAAATTTGAAATATGCCAAAAATTATCTTGAAAAAATAAAAGATTTTGTAAAGATTGATTCTGCCGATAAAGAGTATAAATTAACACAACAGGTAGCTCGTTATCTGGCTATTGGCATGGCGTATGACGATTTGATTTTTGTAGCCGATGAAAAAACACGAAAATCACGCCAAAAAGAAGTGTATCAACAAGTGGGGGCAAAAGAAGATGAAATTGTAAATACTTTGGATTATCTGCATCCCGGTTTTGAAGAAGTAACAGGTTTTATGCCCGTAAAACTGGGTAAAAAAATAGTTAAAAGCGAAAAATGGAGAAAACGTTATGATAAGTATTTAGACAAAGACAGGCGTATGCATTCAACAGGTTTTTTTAACTTTATTATGCTCTACTTTATGGGCGGATTACGCGGTTGGCGTTTAAAAACATTACGCCATCATGAAGAAATGGAAAACATAAATAGTTGGTTAGACAGAATAAAGCAAGCGGTAACCGTTAATTATAATCTAGCTGTTGAGTTGGCAAACTCCTATCGTTTAAAGAAAGGATACGGAGACACTTATGAGCGTGGGCATTCAAAATTTGCAATGATTAATAAATACGCTATAGACAATATGAACACACCTAATATTGATGAAAATGTAAGCCATATTATTTCGTATGCTTTACAAAATCACAATACAGCAGAAACCAAAAACCTTATAGATGAACTAAAGGCTTAATTTAACTTATGCATACATATCATACAATATTAATAGGAGGAGGTATCAATAACTTGGTCTGTGCCAGTTTATTGGCAAAAGCCGGCAAAAAAGTATTGATACTTGAACGAAGTGAATTTTTAGGCGGATGTATTCGTAGTGAAGAAATAGAAGGCTGTGTGGTAGATACATTATCTACTGCATACCCATTATTTGTTACTTCGCCGGCTTATGGCGAGTTAAAAACCGATTTAGATGCAGAGGGTATTGAGTTTTGTGTTACCGAAACACCAACAGGTACTATTTTATCTAATAAAAATTACGCCTTAATTAAAACAGATAGAGAAAAAAACAGAACGGATTATAACGCTTTAAACACCGGAGATGGTGACAGATTTAGAGAGCAAATAAGTTTTATTGAGCAAAATGCAGATTTTTTATTTTCCTTTTTAGGGAAAGAATTAGTAACGTTTTCAATGGCGAAATACGTAGCAAAATACGTTTGGAAAACAGGTATAAAAGATACTTTTGATAAGGCAGGGGTATTTGTTTCAAATGTTAGAAACGACTTACCAAAACATTTTTACGGAAATGAATTACAGGCAGTATTGGCCCCTTGGGTGTTGCATACAGGCTTATCGCCCGATAGTCCATTTTCGGCTACTATGGCAAAAATTGTAGCTTTTACTATTGAATTGGTAGGTTTACCTATGGTAAAAGGCGGAAGCTATAAAATTGTAGAAGCATTTAAAAATATCATTGAGAAAAAAGGAGGAGAAATTAAGTTAGGGCAAGATGTAGAAGAAATTTTAGTTGATGCAAAAGGAGTTGTTTTAGGAGTAAAAACCAATGCTAACACTTTTCGTGCTAAAAACGTGGTGGCAAGTGTTACACCCACACAATTATATGGGCGATTGTTAAAAACATCAAATAAAATACCTAAAAAAGTTACAAAAGATGCCGGTAACTACAAGTATGGTATGGGTAATATGCAAATTCATTTGGTTATGAATGAAGCCCCAAAATGGTACGATGAAAATTTATCAAAGGTAACTTATGTACATTTATCTGATGGAATTGACGATGTTTCCAGAGCGTGTACACAGGCTAAAAATCAAGAATTGCCGGAAAAAGGTACTATTGCCATTGGGCAACCTACGGCAACCGACCCAAGCAGAGCAAAAGAAGGTAAACATGTGCTCTGGATTCAATTGCCTGAATGTCCTAATTTTCCAAAAGCTGATGCATCAAAAGAATTATCGTATTTATGCAAAGGTGAGTGGACAGAAGAATTGCGTGAAGCCTATGCCGATAAAATTATTAATAGAATGGGTGATTATATTAGTAATATAAAATCGGCAACCATTGCTCGTAAGGTAATTTCCCCCAAAGATTTAAGTCAGCTAAACATAAATTTGGTAAATGGTGATCCCTATGGTGGATTGTGTGAAATAGAACAGTTTTTGGTATTCAGACCTTTAAAATCTACCAAAAATCACACAACCCCTATTAAAAATTTATATCATAGCGGAGCATCTACACATCCCGGTCCGGGCTTGGGTGGCGGATCAGGATTTTTAATTGCACAACACCTAAAATAAACACAGTATTTTTACAAAAAATAAATAATGGTTTTTACAAAAGAACAATTAGTACGATTTGAGCATTGCGATGCTGCGGGTATCGTTTTTTATCCACGTTATTTTACGATGCTAAACGGGCTGGTAGAAGATTGGTTTAGAGAAGAATTAAAGTATCCGTTTGAGGCAATGCACCATAACAGTGGCATACCAACAGTTGATATTAAAGCACAGTTTAAATCGCCCGCCAAAATGGGTCAAACTCTTACAAAGTCGCTTTGGGTAGAAAAAATAGGAGGAGCTTCTTGTACTTACGGTTATCATTTTAAGGTAGGCGAACGCATTGTTTTAGAGGGCGAAGGAACTATTGTTTTTGTAAATATTACTAAAGACGGAATAAAACCTAAAAACTGGGGTAATTTACGAAGTAAAATTGAATCTTTTTTGAAAGAAAAATAACAACTAATACCAGTTCTGCTTTAAAAATACACATTTTATTGAGTAATTTTGAGGTGGAAATGGTATTACAACTTGAAAAGTAGAATTTATCAATAAATTCATTACTTAAAAAGAATATTTATTTTATCTTATATTTTTCTAAAGTAGCATCCATATTAAGCATAAACTGTGTACCTAAAATTAAATCTTCTATAAGTTCCAAAATATTATCATCCACTTTTAGACAGATATCAACTAAAGGGCTAGTAGTCCAAATTCTCTTGCACCGTTTACCTTTACATTCTTTGCAATTACAAGGCTTATGGGCATCACGCACTATTTTTAATAGATAAGCCATATCTCTTTCAGACAAAAAAATGCCATTGGTATCTACAACCATTTGAAGTTTGCAATTTGGGTTGGGAGGATTATGTATGCTATAAAAAGCCCCATAATCATTTCTGTAGATTAATTCCATGTTTTTTTAAATTTATGTCTTAAAAAAGGAGCGTAATGTAACTCACACGCTCCTTTCAACTAACCCTTCAATAAAGTAATCTAAATTTAAAATGTAGTTACCCCATCTTTGGGTTGGTACACATAATTAAAAGTATAATATCTATAATCACTGTTAGTGTCTCCGTCTTTGTAATAGCTCAATATTTCAACTTTGGCATATTTACCATCTCGTGTTCTTATCACTATAATTTTTCCGGCAAGGGCTGTTATAATATGTGTTGTTGAGTCGTAGCTATACCATTCATTTGATATGGCAAAACCATCTGCAGAGTCCTGTACAAGTAATGAGGTATCAACTGATGTAACGCTCTCTAATGTTCCTTTGGCAATATAGCCTGCTGCGTCACCGTTTCTTTCGGGCTCATCTGTTAGTCCGGAAGAAACACCGCCGTTTACAATAATTTTTGTACCTCTAAAGGCAATATCCCAGTCAGTATCACTATCAGTAACTTTACCGGTAGCGAAATCAAATTTGGTAAATTTACCGGATATTGTTGGAGGATTTGTTGTATAATCAGCGGATTGTGGTGCGTGTAGGTTTTCCACTTTACCGCTAATGGGCAAATCTTTTTTGAAAACATTCCAACCGTGATTTTCAGTATTATCAGCCGCCGGGACAGGTTCATTTTTTCCGGCTTCTACTGACTCAACTTCTTTTTTATACACGGTAATTTCTGTATCTGAGATATTTTTAAAGAAGACAACATAATAAGTATCTTTACTCTCTGCATACCCTATCCAACGATTATCTTTTGTTGAAAAATATTCTTTTTTGATATCGTAATTGGTTTGGGCAAATCCGCCGGACAAATCATAATTAATCTTATCTTGAGAAATAGTGTAAGTAGCTCTTTCTGTATTATCTTGAACTACAAATTCTCTACTAAAAGTACCTTCAAACTCAATGGTATCATTCCCCGGTACCGGATCATCATCCTTGTTGCAAGATGTAAAGCCGATAAACAGGGCTATTATTGCTAAAAATTTAATGGTTTTACGCATAGAAATATAAATAAGCCTTCCGGCAATACTACTAATGTTCTTGGGGTCTGTAAAATTGAACAGATTGTCCACTCCAAAACCCAGTTGAAAGTTTTTATAGAATGTTTTATTGATGGCAAAATCAATGATGGCATAGCCTTTTACAAATTCATCATAGGTATCTATATGACCACTGTCATTGGTATCTAGTAATCCATAATCACTTCGGTAAGTAGCCCTTATATTGGTGTTTAAATTCCACTTAGGTACATTATAGAATATTTTGGCATTGGCCATATGGCGAGAGCGATTGGGCAACCCGAAATAATCCTCCTTTTTAAGTTGATATGATGGGGAACTGGTGCTTTCTCTTGCAAATACTTCCCCATTTTCAAACTTTTTTTCAGCATCTTTATCTTTGGCAATTAAATATTGATAACCTCCGGATATTTTTAATTGGTTGGTGGGCCTCCAAGAAGTATTAAACTCCAATCCTTGTATATAAACCTTACTTACGTTTATATAGCTGAATACATTTTGTTTATTGGTTTTCTCAGCAACAACCTTTGTATCTATTAAATCTTTTATATCATTTCTAAAAAGGCTTACATCAACAGTTACCGTAGCAACAGGTTTTAGTTGAAGGCCAACATTAAAACTCAACGAGTTCTCCGGTCTTAAATCTCCTTTAAATTCTGAAACAGGTATACGGATTTTTTCAATCTGCCCATCATTTTGGAGTTGTGGAAGTAGCTCGGGCACACGATTGTGGCCAATAACAGTATAACCCACGGTGGGATTGGTAAAATCAAGATAGAGCTGCGTGAATTCCGGTGCTTTAAATCCGTATCCTGCAGATCCTCTTACGGCTATCTTATCGGTAAAGGCATAGCGTATGGCTACTTTGGGGCTAAATTGTGATTGATATTCGCTATGTTTGTCAAAACGGGCACCGATGATTACATTTAATTTTTCGGTAAGCTCGGTATCGTATTGTGCATACACATAAGGAGCATTAAATTCAGGTTTATTGCTAAAATAAGTTCTGTCTAAAGTCTCATGAGTCCAACCCAAGCCTCCAATAAATGAATGTTTTTTTGATGGATTGTAAGTTATCCGTATTTCAGGGCGTACCAACAACTGGTTATAATCACTCTCACTGTAACGCGAATTATCTAAATTATTTAAATAATTATCCGTTTTATAGCGTGTTGCATAAAAATCTATATAAGAACTCCATTTGTCATTGTGTTTGTGGTTTACTTTTACATGGGCATTCCATTCATTAATATTGTTTTCGCCCTTTAAAGTGTCAGTGGGTATGAAGTCTTGGTTTTCTGTATAATATCTTCCAGAGATATTTAAAGATGTATTTTCAGAAAAATCATAGTTGATCTTAGTATTAAAGGTGTAGTTTCTAAAGGGGTCAACGGTCTTTAAAACATCGCTTTTGTCCAAATCATAACCGTCATTGCTATATCTATTGGCAAAAAAACTGATACCTAATTTGTCCTTTTTGTAATTAAGATTAACATTTGCATTAGTTGCCTTAAAAGTCCCTATTCTAATACCGGCATTGCCCATAAAACCCTCTTTGGGATTTTCCGTAATGATATTGATAACACCTGCCAGGGCTTCACTGCCATATAAACTAGAGGATGCTCCTTTTACAATTTCTATCTGTTTGATATTTCCAACAGTTATCCTGCTTAAATCTAAGGTGCCTGCAGTGCGTCCCACCAAAGGAACACCATCTATTAATATTAAGGTGTATTCTGAATCTAATCCCTGCATTTGTATGCCTTGCCCGTGATTTTGTACCATAGTAAGGCCGGTTTGTTCATTCAACAGGTCGGTCAAACGCAATGAATTGATATTTTTGATTTCTTTTTTGGTTACTATTTGTGCCGGCAACGGCAAAGAGGATAGCTCTCTTATGGTACGCGTAGCGGTTACAATCACTTCGTCCAAATTTTCAGTTTTTGCAGAGTCTATTGCAATTTTATCTTTGTTTTGTGCAAACGATATATTACCAAAAAAAATTGAAAAATAAATGATAAAAACATTTTTATTTATAATCATTATCAATAATTTTGTCGCAAATATAAAGCCTTATATTTAATCAATCTAAATAAAATAAAATAATTTTGAATTTTTTTTTATTTATATACTTATTCACTATACTATTGCTGGGCATAACACGCATTTCCTTGTTAAAAGGAAAAAAAATGTGGCTTGCCATTCTGGTTCCCGGTTTTGTGAGTATAGGGTTTTTTAATTTTTCGGTAAACCAGAACAATCAAACACTGGATTGGTTATTAAAACAAGACAATTTAATATCCGGTATTGCCATCTTGCTCACTTTTGAAGCTATTCTTATTGTTTTTTTAACAGTTTTTCAGATTAAAAGCTATTATAAATTAAAATTTCCTTCCTTATGGAAATGGATTTCCATAGTACCGCCCGTACAATTAATGGTGGCCTTTATTTTTTTACAGACCTACCTGTTTTTAAAGGTTAGCGGATATTCATTTATATGGCTCGCTTTTACATTCTTTTTAAGCAGCATTCTTATTTTATGGATATTGACATTTGGCATGCAAAAACTTATAAAAAGATGGGAAAACAGAGCAGAGCTACAGGCACTTATTGCCTTGTTCCAGTTGTTGTTGGCTATGTTTTTGCCGCTTATTGCCAGAGGGCAGAAAGTAGGGTTTACCCAAATTACCGTTGACTACCATGCCATTATGTTTTTAATGACATTGGTCATTATCTTATCAGCCACAGGGTATTTTATGTATAAACGAAAACTAGTACGGCCGGAACAAAAAAAATTAAAATCTCCATGACTGATAATTCGTTAAAAAAACCTGAATACACAAAACAAATTATATGAATAGCATCACAAACATTTTATACTGGATTTCTACGGGTTTATTAATTCCTGTAATTGCCTTACTGCTTTTTGGTTTTGTACGGGCATTAACCCTGTTGGGTAGTTTTTTTGGTATGTATATCAATAGGATAAAAAACGAAAAACAGCAACAACAATTGATTGCCAAGTTGGAAAAAGGAATCGTTGAAGACATTAATATAAAAGGCAACAGGTTATTCAACACACATCTTCAAAGAATTATCAATGCCAAAAATGAGAAAATCATCATAGAAAAAGTATTGGCAGATTTTGAGAATGCTTCCGAAAAAGAATTGAGCAGTTCCAAATCTTTGGCAAAACTGGGACCAATGATTGGGTTAATGGGTACTTTAATACCTATGGGACCTGCATTGGTAGGTTTAGCACAAGGCGATATTGCCTCTATGGCCCAGAATATGCAAGTAGCATTTTCAACCACCGTAGTGGGTAAAACAACGTTGGTTTGTTGCTGATATTAATAATCTGGAGTACATAGCCAATCTTTTAATACTAAAAAACAATGCGTAGAGGTAGATTTTTAAAAAACAATGGAGAAGACAACGACCCCATGTCCGGGATGGCAAATCTGTTTGATTTGGCCATGGTATTTGCCGTTGCCCTTATGGTGGCATTGGGTATTTGCCGTTGCCCTTATGGTGGCATTGGTTACCCGATTTAATGTTACCGAAATGATTTCTGATGAAGACTTTACGCTGGTTAAAAATCCCGGAAAAACCAATATGGAAATCATCAAAAAAAAGGGAAAGACTATAGAAAAATATAAAGGAACAAAAGGAAAATCTTCTAAAGGAAAAGGCAGAAAAGTAGGTACCGCCTATGAACTTGAAAACGGAGAAATTATATACATACCCGAAGAATAAAGCCATTTATTGATAAAAAACAATAGCAACATCCGGATACCGGTTAAATTGAAAATTTCATAACAATGAAAAACATACTAAAAATAGCCATACCCATTATTCTATTAGCAGGACTCTTTTTTGGGTACAAATCGCAATTCACAAAAATAGGACTCGTTAATTTTCGCGATGCCCAGATGGCAGAAATTTTTCAGAGTTGGTCAATTATCCCGTTATCTACCTTTCGCATATCAGCATTTTATCTGCAGAGCAAAAAGAGAACCTTAAAAAAGCGATGAACAACGGTAGTAAGGTACATGTTTTGATGGCCACCAGTAAAGAAAACGATTTTAGCAATATTACGGGAGACGATTTAAAATACATTAAAGATTGTTTTGAAAATGATGGTGTGGAAAACACCAAACGTTGGCTGAATTATTCTCGAAAAATATTTGATAAAAAGAATTTATTTACCACAGAAGTAACACCTGTTAAAATTTTCCCCCAAGACGTATTTTACAGGATAGGCACCGATGACTACTTTGAAGAAGTAGCCGATTATTGGAAATACTACAAAGAAAAAGGACTCTATAAAGAAGGAAAGCCCATAATAGTCATTATGAGTGCCAATAACGGACCACAATCACAGTTTAGGAGCTATATGGACGATATGATACTGGAGTTTGAAAAACGCAACTTTAATGTGGTTTGCTTGGCAGGGTTTAAGAAAAAACTAGAAAACCTAAAAGCCCTCAATCCTCAGATGGTTATTAGTTTCCCTCACGGCAGAATGGCAAATAGTGATGCTTCGGTAGATTGGCTAAAAGAAAATAACATTCTGTATTTAACACCTCAATTGGTTTATCAAACCGAGCAGGAATGGTTGGAAGACCAACAAGGTATTTCAGGAGGTATCATGGGGCAAAATATTGTAGTTCCGGAGTTGGACGGAGCCATACAACCCTATGCCATTGCCGCAGAATATATTACAAAAGATGGTTATCATACTTTTAAATCAATTCCGGGAAGGGTAGAACGGTTTTGCGACAATGCTACACGCTGGTTATCCTTAAAAGAAAAACCCAATGCTGAAAAAAAACTGGCTATTTACTATTATAAAGGGGCAGGGAAGAATGCCATGGTTGCCGGCGGACTGGAAGTGGGGCAATCACTGTTTAGCCTGCTAAACCACCTAAAAAAGGAAGGGTATAATCTTGGCGACTTCAATGATTTTGAATCGTTTATGAAACGCATACATACCGAAGGCCCATTGCTTGGCGATTATGCCTTGGGAACTTTTGAAAAATTTCTGGAAGAAGGAAAACCGGCCATGATTTCTTCTGCGGAATATGAATCTTGGTGTAAAAGTGAATTGGATCCCAAAAGCTACCAAGATGTTATAAAAAGATACGGAGCAGCTCCTGGAACCTATTTATCAACCGTGAAAAAAGATACAAGTTATCTGGCAATTCCAAGGGTGCTTTTTGGTAATGTGGCTTTGGTTCCCGTGCTGCCTGCTGCCTTGGGCGAAAATGAGTTTAAACTGGCACATGGCGTAAAACAAGCACCTACACATGCCTATATTGCCTCTTACCTATGGGCAAGAAATAAATTCAATGCCGATGTGGTGGCACATTTTGGGGCACATGGCTCGGTAGAATTTACACCTTGGAAACAACTGGTGCTT
>PDQE01000026.1 GCA_002747735.1 Flavobacteriales bacterium
GAATATATGCACCATTACATATATATTCCATATGTCGTTTACAAATCTAACGGATTTTTTATTTGTAAAAAAATATTTGTGGCTACATGGGTATATTTTTCTGTAGTTTTTGAACTTTTGTGGCCTAAAAGTGTTTGAATATACCTTAAATCAGTCCCACCCTCAAGTAAATGTGTAGCAAAGGAATGCCGTAACATGTGAGGGGTTACCCGCGGTTTAACACCACTTTTTTTTGCTGCTTTTATGACTATTTTAGCTACACTTTCCGCAGAATACCTGCCCCCATTTGGGCTTTCAAAGAGATATTTCTTTGGCCTCCATTGCTTAAAATAAATTCTAAGGTCATTTAAAATAGTCTTTGAAAGTAAGGTATATCGGTCCTTATTACCTTTGGCCGATTCTACTCTTATCAACATTCGTTTACTGTCAATATCTGTTAATTTTAGGTGTAACAATTCACTCCTTCTAAGTCCGGCAGAATACAGCAATTCCACTATACACCTGTGTTTTATGTTATTTGTATGCTCAATAATGCTAAAAATATCTTCTTTTGACAATACTTGTGGCAATTTTTGCTCTTTTCTCGGCCTTTCAATGGCATAAAACCTATTGGGCATACCCAATACAATTTCATAGTAAAATTTTATGGCATTTATAGATAAATTAATGTATGAATTAGATTTGTTTTCTTTAATTAGTTTTTGAAGGTATAACCTCACGTCATTTTCATTTAAGTCTATAAGATTTCTACATTTATAATAATTTATAAAAGACTCAAAACAAGACACATAGTTTCTAATTGTGTTGTTTGCATATCGTTTTAGCTCCAGTTTTTGCAGATATTGCTCAGGACATCTTCTGTATGATGGGTTGTTTTTTCTGTTTTTAAACCATACGGTATCCGCCTTGATATTGTCATTGTTAAACATCTTATTTCTAAAAAAATAGTTTCCGTTTATCCAGGCCACACCTCTGAATTTCTCAAAAATAAGACTAACATTTCTTCTGGTGTTTTTTAAATAAAACATATTAAAGGTGTCACTCCACTGTACTTTGGGCAATTCTTTTACCAGTGCCAATAATACCTTGTCAGTATAAAATTGCAAACCAATACATTGCTGTCTTTCAATTAACAAATGCTTTAGCGTAATGAATTTTTGATATTTTTTTTCCATAAGAAGCAATTCATTTACAAAAAAAAGGAAATAAAACAAATAAAAAGGTGTTATTTTCGTTTGTAACCGATATTAATTGTAAATTAACCGTTAAAAACGGATAATTAAAAAACGCCATAAACACAATGGGTATGCCCGTTAATAAATGTAAAATTTGTAAAAAACCACTCAAAGGAAGAAGTGATAAAATATTCTGTTCTGCAAAATGTAAAAACTACTATCACATTAATCTTAGAAAAGTAACCAATATTGTTGCAACAGATATAGATATTATGCTACACCGCAACCGGTCTATATTACTGGAAATTATGGGAAAGCATAAAATTCAGAAAAAAGTAAACAGGCGAGTGTTGGAAAAGAAAAAGTTCAATTTTAAATATCTCACCCATTTTCACATCAACAAAAACGGTAAAATGTACCATTGTATTTATGATTTTGCCTGGATGGAATTTTCAGATGATGAAATACTTATCATAAGAAGAAGAAAAAATTAACTCAATAAAGCCCTTATATACCATACAATTCCTCCTTATTAGCCAACTTTAATAGATGAATTTATAATCCGTATAAGTACAATTTAAAATTCACTCGTTTTACTGTTCAATCCTTTATTCCATTCTGCTATTTATCCCTATATTTGTGTTCTAAAAATAACATTGTATGAGCTTAATAAAATCCATTTCCGGTATAAGAGGAACCATTGGGGGGAAAGCAGGCGATAATTTAACGCCCATAGATGCTGTAAAATTCGCTGCTGCCTATAGTTCATGGCTTATAAACCGTAATAAAAACACAGAAAATTTAACCGTGGTTTTGGGCAGGGATGCTCGTATTTCCGGTAAAATGATAAGTAGCCTGGTAGCCAACACCTTGGCAGGTATGGGTATCAACGTTATAGACCTGGGGCTATCTACCACACCCACGGTAGAAGTGGCGGTACCAATAAAAAACGCTCATGGGGGTATTATTTTAACGGCTTCACACAATCCCAAACAGTGGAATGCCCTTAAATTACTCAATGAAAAGGGGGAGTTTTTAGACGGAAGAGCCGGAAAAGAAATTTTAACAATAGCAGAAGAAGATAGCTATACTTTTGCCGAAGTAAATGATTTAGGTACCTATACAAAAGAAAAGGGATTTATCAATAAACATATCAAAGAAGTTTTGGCGTTAGATTTGGTAAATACCAAGGCTATCAAAAATGCCGGTTTTAAAGTAGTAGTAGATGCCGTAAACTCCACAGGAGGTATTGCTATTCCTGCCTTATTAGAAGCCTTGGGGGTAGAAACCATAAAGTTGTATTGCGAACCTAATGGCCACTTTCCTCACAATCCGGAACCGTTGGCGGAGCACCTGACAGACATAGCAGATAGAGTAGTTAAAGAAAATGCTCACCTTGGTATAGTGGTAGATCCGGATGTAGATAGATTAGCTTTAGTATGTGAAGACGGTTCTATGTTTGGCGAAGAATATACCTTGGTGGCTTGTGCGGATTACGTGTTGCGTAAGACAAAAGGTAATACAGTTTCTAATTTGTCTTCTTCAAGAGCGTTGAGAGATATTACTGAAAAACACGGCGGTTCCTATCTGGCATCGGCTGTGGGTGAAGTAAACGTAGTAGAACTCATGAAAAAAACCAATGCCGTAATTGGTGGCGAAGGCAATGGAGGCATTGTATATCCTGCAGCACATTACGGCAGAGATGCCTTGGTAGGCGTGGCCTTGTTCCTGTCACTATTGGCAGAAAAAAATATATCCTGCAAAATGTTGCGAAACGGTTACCCACAATATTTTATGAGTAAAAATAAAATAGAATTGACCCCGGAATTAGACGTAGATGAAATTTTGGCTACTATGGCAAAAAAATATGAAAATGAAGAGGTAAATACCATAGATGGGGTAAAAATAGATTTTGATTGCGAATGGGTACATTTGAGAAAATCCAATACAGAGCCTATCATCAGGATTTATACAGAAAGTACTTCGCAAGAAAAAGCCGACATACTGGCCAGAAGAATAATGGATGAAATTGCCGTAGTAGCTGCAATTAAATAGAATTGTTGTAAAATGGTATAAACAAACTTCATCATTTTAATACCAACGGATAATGATTAAACTTTTATGTGAAACATAAAGTTTATGAACACAATAATTTAGATTTAATAATGGTGGATAATCCTCTTAAATTGAAGATTCATAAGCACATATCATACAAATACCAATTCCGTAAAAAATGTGCAGAATTTTTAGTTTTTACATCTTTGATAAATTACAAATTTTAAACTGATAATGAAACGAGCATTAAGAAGTTCTTAACCTGAATTCGATTAATATTGTGACCACAGCTTTCTTTATTTTTGATTAGAGATTTCGGGAAATTTATGGCAAAAAGAAGAAGTGATTTTTATAAGTATATTAAGATGTTTATAATCAAATATTTAACATAAATTTATTCGTGTGAAAAATATAGAAACCAAGGTTTTATCAGGCTTAGAGCAGCATTTTAAGCCTTTCAGAGATAATATTGTGGGTATAAATCAAACCTTTAAGTCACCTTACGGTAAGAAGAATATTATATATACGGACTGGACTGCTAGTGGCAGGTTGTATCGTCCAATTGAAGAGAAATTATTACGCGATTTTGGCCCTTTTGTAGCCAATACCCATACCGAGACCTCGGTTACGGGTTCTGCCATGACACACGCTTATCATAAGGCCAGAAGTATCATCAAAAAGCACGTAAATGCAAAAGATAGCGACTGTTTAATCACATCCGGTACCGGAATGACCGGCGTGGTAAATAAATTACAGCGAATTCTGGGCTTGCGATTACCCGAAAATTTAAAAGAAAAAGTGCAAATACCTGAAAATGAACGGCCTGTTGTTTTTATTACGCACATGGAGCATCATTCTAATCACACCTCGTGGTTAGAAACCATTGCGGATGTAAAAGTTGTTCCTTATGATGAGTCTGGCTTGTTTTGCTTTGACAGCTATACTAAATTATTGGAGGAGTTCCAGAATAGAAAATTAATAATTGCATCAGTTACAGCATGCTCTAACGTTACCGGCATACGAACGAACTACCATAAAATTGCCCAACTCGCCCATAAATATAATGGGTACTGTTTTGTAGATTTTGCCTGTTCTGCCCCTTATGTGCCCATAAATATGCATCCGGAAGAAGACGGAGCCCATTTAGATGCTATTTTCTTTTCGCCACATAAATTTCTCGGCGGCCCCGGCACTTCGGGAGTGTTGGTATTTTCTGACAAATTGTATCACAATACTATCCCCGACAATCCGGGAGGTGGTACGGTTACCTATACCAATCCATGGGGTGACCATAGGTACATTGAAGATATTGAACTGCGTGAAGATGGCGGTACCCCGGGTTTTTTACAAACCATAAAAGTAGCCCTAGCTATACAACTTAAAGAGCAGATGAATCCAAAAAAAATATTGGAAAGGGAACATCAAATAAATAAATATGTATTTGAACAGTTGGGTAGTATTAAAAACTTACAATTGCTGGCCGAGAACCACAAAGATCGGCTGGGCATCTTCTCATTTTTTATAAACGGTTTACATTATAATCTGGGCGTAAAAATTCTCAATGACCGTTTTGGGATACAAACCCGTGGCGGATGCTCTTGTGCCGGTACCTATGGGCATTTTCTGTTACATATAGATTTACCTGCTTCCGAAGGATTTAAACATAAAATAGAAGAAGGTTGCCTGATAGAAAGGCCGGGTTGGATACGAATGTCTATCCACCCAACTACAACCAATGAAGAAATTGAGTACGTGTGTAAGAGTATAAAAGAGTTGGCAGCCGGTTTTAACCGCTGGAAAGAAGATTACCAATATAATCCTGCCTCAAATGAATTTGAATACAAATACGCCCCAGCTTGCGAAATAGAAATGGTAAATAGGTGGTTTTGTAAATAGTGGTTTGTTGGTTTGGTGTTTGCGATTAATAGACTTGTAGTTTGATGTTTTGTAGCTACTGCTACCATGCCAAATTGCCGATGCAGAGTATGAAAATTTTAATAACCTAAATTCGATTAATATTGTGACCACAGCTTTCTTTATTTTTGATTAGAAATTTTATCATTTTTTTGTGCGATAATTCATTAACTTTTAAAAATCCGGTAATCAACTCATCTTCACTTTTTGTTTTTAA
>PDQE01000001.1 GCA_002747735.1 Flavobacteriales bacterium
CCTTTCTCAAATTTTAATTGGCTTTCAAAAAACACATTCTCACCTCCTATCAAAGCCCGATAGAGATAAACGCGGCCTTTAAAATAGCCTTCTTCTATTCTTACGACTAATTCGGATGTGTCTTGTATTCTAATTTCATGAGCATAAACAATTACTTTTTTATCGGAATCTATATCAGACAATAACCTAACCGGCAAATAATTATAGGTGTCAAAAAATGATGCAACAACCGGTAATTTGGGGTTGTTATATAACTGCTTTGGGCTACCTGATGCAATAATTTTTCCATTTTCTAAGACAAGTATCTTATCAACAAATGAGAGCACGTCTTCTTTATTGTGTGTTGCCAAAACACAACTGATGTTATTGTTTTTTAAAAATTGGAACAAGTTCCTGCGTAAGGCTTCTTTTCTAAAATTATCAATGTGACTAAAGGGCTCGTCAAGCAACAGTAATTCTGGTTGTTTGGCCAATGCCTGTGCCAAAGCTACACGTTGTTTTTGCCCGCCACTTAGGTTTTTAACTTTTACTCCAGCATAATCTAGGAGTCCTACCGCGGACAACAATTCACTTATCCTTTTCTCCTTCTCTTTTAAATAGAAGTTAGATAAAAACTTACCCACATTATCATTAATCGTGGTAAACGGCATCAAGTCAGATTCCTGAGATACATATTTTATCCTATCATCTCCGTGAATTAAGTTAAATTTTGGGCCCAGAATTTCTTTATCTCCGTAATAGATATGGCCACGTGCAAATTTCTCCTTGACCTACGGCAAAACTTATATCTTGCAGCAGCGGTTTTTCCTCATAACTAAAAGTGAGATTTTTTATTATAAGCATGATAATGAGTTTTTTAAACCTACAAGATTATGAGAATCTTACAGATTTAGTCTGATAGTGTAATTTAATAAGGATTTTGCCGGCTTTGTAGCCTTGCCGTTATTTCTTAATCTCTGCATCTAAACTATTAAACCCCATATTATACAACGTAAACGCAATGATATCTGCAGCTTCTTCTATGCTTTTGCTCACCGGTTTTCCGGCACCGTGACCTGCATCGGTTTCTATTCTAATAATAACCGGATTATTGCCTTTCTGTTTTTCTTGGAGCGTTGCAGCAAATTTAAAGCTATGAGCCGGCACCACCCTATCGTCATGGTCTGCAGTAGTAATTAAAGTAGCCGGATATTCCACGCCTTTTTTAATATTGTGTAATGGAGAATATTTAAGAAGATACTCAAACATTTCCTCACTGTCTTCGGATGTGCCGTAGTCATAAGCCCATCCAGCACCTGCTGTAAATGTATGATAACGAAGCATATCTAAAACACCTACTGCCGGCAAGGCAACTTTCATTAATTTAGGGCGTTGAGTCATAGTAGCACCTACTAATAACCCCCCATTAGACCCGCCTCTAACGGCTAAATAATCTGATGAAGTATAATTTTCTGCAATCAAATATTCAGCTGCTGCAATAAAATCATCAAAAACATTTTGTTTTTGCATTTTGGTGCCTGCAACATGCCATTTTTTACCATACTCTCCGCCTCCACGTAAATTAGGTACGGCGTAAACACCACCCTGTTCTAACCAAACAGTATTGACAATATTAAAACTTGGCGTTAGCGAAATATTAAATCCACCATATCCGTATAAAATAGTAGGATTTTTACCATTTAACGCTATACCTTTTTTATAAGTGATTACCATAGGAATTTTAGTGCCGTCTTTGGAGTTATAAAACACCTGTTTAGACTCATAATTATCAGAATTATAACCGTTTATTTCCGGCTTTTTATATATTTCATATTCCCCCGTTTTAGGATTGAGTTGATAAATGGTTCCGGGTGTGGTGTAATTTGTAAAAGAAAAATATAATTCTTCAGCTTCTTTTTTTCCGCCAAAACCACGGGCAGAACCCACTCCGGGCAGTACTATTTCCCTGATTCTATTGCCTTTCATATCGTATTGATACACTTTGGAAACAGCATCTACCATATATTTGGTAAAAATATAACCGGCACCGGTACCTGTACTAAGTACATGATCCGTTTCAGGGATAAAATCTTTCCAATTTTCCACCCCCGGATTGCTGGCATCTACGGTTACAATTCTCCGGTTGGGAGCATCTAAATTGGTAACGATATACAGCTTGTTGCCGTCATTTTCAATAACACCAGAATCACTATCATAATTATCCACTACGGTTTTGAGCAAGCTACCAGGTTTAGTTAAATCTTTGATAAACATTTTATTACCAGATGTAGAAACAGAAGCCGAAATAATCAAAAACCTATTGTCTTCGGTTACATAACCACTTACGTATCTGTTTTTCTCGGCATCAGTACCGCCAAAAATCAATTCATCATCTTTCTGAGCCGTACCCAATTTGTGATAATACAACTTATGCTGGTCTGTCTTAGCAGATAATTCACTGCCTTTTGGCTTATCATAGCTCGAATAATAAAACCCGTCATTGCCTTTCCAGGAAATACCACTAAACTTTACATCTCTAATGGTATCTTCCTTTATTTCTTTGGTAATGGCATCCATAATAATCACTTTTCGCCAGTCTGAACCACCTTCGGAAATTGCATAAGCCGCCAAAGAACCGTCTTTTGAGAAACTCAAATCAGCTAATGACGTGGTGCCATCATCCGAAAACGTATTAGGGTCAAGAAACACTTCAGGCTCTCCTTCCGCTTTTTGCCGGTAAACTACATACTGGTTTTGTAATCCGTCATTTTTATAAAAATAGGTGTAATCTCCTTCCTTAAAAGGAGCGGAATATTTTTCATAATTCCATTTTTCTTCCAATTTTTTCTTTAAATCATTTCGGTAGGGAATTTTAGCCAAATAGCCAAAAGTAAGCTTGTTTTCGGCTGTTACCCATTCTTCCGTTTCTTTAGACCTATCATCTTCCAACCAGCGGTAAGGATCTTTTATTTCCCGGGCAAAATAGGTATCTGTAGTATCCACTTTTTTTGTGGTTGGATATTCCAAATTTGTCAATACGGAATCACTGGTTTTCTGAGTCTTACAAGAAATCATTATTAAAAAAGTTAATAAGATGAATAAAGAACGCATCATAAGTTGTGTTTTTAAAATTGGAAAACAAATATACTAAAAAAACACATCTTTTGGCGATGTCATTTTTAACGTAAAAAGTGATTTATACATCAAGTAACAACCTTTTTATAAAAGTGACCAATGTTACCAAGTAATTGTTAAAAAAGCCGTCAATTTGTCCTGATAAAAATTACGGTATAGTTATTGCCACATTTAAATAAAGTTTACAATATGACAGAAACATTAAACAAAGCGGCTTTTTTAGAAAAAGTTTTTAATTACGAAAAAAATAAAGAATGGAAATTTGAGGGTGATTTACCCTGCATTATTGATTTTTATGCAGACTGGTGCGGACCTTGTAAAATGATAGCACCTGTTTTGGAAGAGCTGGCAAAGGAATATCAGGGAAAAATTAACATCTATAAAATAGATACGGAAAAGGAACAAGAATTGGCGGCTGCCTTTGGCATAAGAAGCATTCCTTCTTTACTTTTCTGCAAAGCCGGTGAACAACCTCAAATGGCAAACGGTGCCTTGCCAAAACATCAGTTGGAGCAGATTATAGCTGATGTTTTAAAAGTAGAGAAATAGAATTAATAATTGCTTTAATACTAAATTTCAGAAATCCTGAAAAAACAATCCTTTTTATCAGGTTAAGATATTGATAATTATCCGGTTAAGAGACTGCTTCTTTTGCTACAACCAATTTATTTTCAATTAAATATTCTGCGATTTGTATGGTATTGGTAGCGGCACCTTTTCGCAAATTATCTGCAACTATCCACATATTTAAACTGTTGGGTTGCGAATAATCTCGCCGTATTCTTCCCACAAACACTTCATCTTTGTCATGGGCATAAATAGGCATGGGATAAGTATTGGTATCTAAATTATCCTGCACTTTCACCCCTTTGGTATTATTGAGTAATGTTCTAACTTCAGACACATTAAATTCTTTTTCAAATTCTATATTTACGCTTTCGCTATGGCCACCCACTACGGGAATTCGCACTGCTGTAGCTGTAACAGCAATAGTTTTATCATCTAATATCTTTTGTGTTTCCCTTACCAATTTCATCTCTTCTTTTGTATAACCGTTCTCTTCAAAAACATCGCAATGCGGAATGGCATTTTTGTGAATAGGATAATGATAGGCCATTTCGGCTTTGTGCCCTTTAAATTCATTTTCCAATTGCCGCACCGCTTTTACACCTGTTCCGGTTATAGACTGGTAAGTAGAAACAACCAATCTTTTTATTCGGTATTTTTTATGTAACGGAGCCAGAGCCAGTACCATTTGTATTGTAGAACAATTGGGATTGGCAATAATTTTATCTGACGATGTAAGCACATTTGCGTTAATTTCAGGGACTATCAGTTTTTTAGTAGCATCCATCCGCCATGCAGAAGAGTTATCTACTACCGTAGTGCCTGCTTTCGCAAATTTTGGGGCCCACTCCAAAGAGATGCTCCCTCCTGCGGAAAACAAAGCAATATCAGGCCGCAAAGCTACTGCCTCATCCAGACCAACTATCCCGTAAGGTGTGCCCTTAAATATTATCTTCTTACCTTTTGACCGCTCTGAGGCTACGGGTATTAACTGTGTTACCGGAAAATTTCGTTCTTCCAGAACTTTTAACATAACTTGGCCTACCATGCCGGTAGCTCCTACAACTGCAATTCTCATAATACTAAAGAAATTAAAAAAACTTAAGATGCAAATTTCATAAAAACTTGCTTATAATAAAGTTTTTTTACTTAAAAGTTTAAAATGTATCACATTTGTTTAAAATGTTAATTTTCTGCATTAGCTGGAAAATTATGTAACTTTGCCCACCCAAAAGATGAAAATGAACATGAGCAAAATAGAATTAATGGCTCCCGCCGGAAATTTTGAATCCTTACAAGCGGCACTTGATAATGGTGCTGATTCGGTTTATTTTGGTGTAGAGCAATTAAACATGCGGGCAAGAGCATCTATAAATTTCTCTATTGAAGATTTAAAAGAAATCTCAAGAAGATGTAACGAGAAAGGTGTACGTACCTATCTGACCTTAAATACCATTATATACGACCACGACCTGTCCATAGTAAAAACATTGGTCATTAAAGCTAAAGAAGCTAATATTTCCGCAGTAATTGCCATGGATCAGGCAGTTATTTCGGTAGCGAGAAGTATCGGCATGGAGGTACATATTTCTACGCAAATAAATGTCACCAATCTGGAAACGGTAAAATTCTATGCCATGTTTGCCGATACCATTGTCCTGAGCCGTGAGTTGAGTTTACGTCAGGTTAAAAAAATTACCGAGCAAATAGAAAAAGAACAGATAAAAGGCCCTTCCGGACGATTGGTAGAAATAGAAATTTTTGGGCATGGTGCATTGTGTATGGCGGTTTCCGGAAAGTGCTATCTAAGTTTACACAGTCATAATTCCAGTGCTAACAGAGGAGCTTGCAAACAAAATTGCCGAAAAAAATATACGGTTATAGACCAAGAATCAGGTTTTGAAATGGAAATTGACAATGAATACATCATGTCTCCAAAAGACTTATGCACTATAAATTTCTTAGATGAAATAGCAGATGCAGGTATAAAAGTCTTAAAGATAGAAGGCCGTGGTAGGGCACCGGAATACGTAGCCAAAGTTATTAAATGCTATAGAGAGGCCATTGACAGCCTATCTAACGGCACTTATAACAAAGAAAAAGTTATTTATTGGATGCAGGAATTGGAAAAAGTGTATAATCGCGGATTTTGGAATGGCTATTATCTGGGGCAAAAGTTGGGCGAATGGAGTAAAGATTCCGGTTCGCACGCTACCCAAAAGAAAATATATATAGGTAAAGGCATGCACTACTTTCCAAAATCTAACATAGCGGAATTTAAAGTAGAAGCCTATAACATTTCTGTGGGTGATACTATTTTAATTACAGGGCCCACAACAGGAGCAAAGGAACTTACGATAGAAGAAATGTTTGTCAATGACAAAAAAGGCCATATGGCATCAAAAGGAGATACTATAACCATTCCTATCCCTTTTAGGGTACGGCTGTCAGACAAATTATACAAAATTGTAGCCACAGAATACGCTCAAGTTTAACACGCTATGGTAATTATAACGCTTCAGAGGGCTAAGTGCATCGGCTGTAATTATTGTGTAGAACTGGCTCCTAGCCAGTTTAGAATGTCAAAAAAAGACGGTAAATCCGTATTGTTGCACGGCAAAGAAAAACGAGGGTTTTACACCTTAAAATCACCTGACGATACCATTTTGGAAAATGCCACTAAAGCAAAGGAAGCCTGCCCCGTAAAAATTATTTCGGTAAAGCAAAAATAAGTTCTTTAATGCTGTACAATATAAGCGATAGCGGCAAATAAGATAATAACTGCCACAACAGTAAGGCCTACCACCCATACATTTTTATAATAAATTTTATGAAGTTTTAGATCTTTTCTATAGCTCCAAGCCACAATCATAATAAAAACTATGGCAAAAATAAGGGCAAATAGTTGCTGGCCTTTGGTAAACATAACAAATTAACAGGTGCTATTCGGTAACTTTATACCGCCAGCCAAATTTATCTTCGGCACGATTATACTGAATATCAGTAATCATTTTCTTAAACCTGTCTGCATAGCTATTTTCCAGTTCTGGTAAAGCGTAGTCTTTACCTTTATATCCAAATCCGGAAATTGGCGAAATTACTGCGGCTGTGCCGGCACCAAATATTTCTTTTAAACTACCGTTTGCAGATGCTTTGATTAACTCATCTATGGTAAATCTTCTCACCTCTGTATGAATTCCTTTATCTTTTGCTAAATCAATAATACTTTTTCGGGTAACCCCATCCAAAATCCTATCACTTGTAGGGCTAGTAATAAGCGTATCATTTATCCTTACAAAGATATTCATGGCACCTGCTTCTTCTATATATTGGTGCGTATTATCATCAGTCCAGATAACCTGTTCGTACCCCCTTTCTTTTGCCAAATGCGTTGGAAAGAATTGTGCTGCATAATTACCGCCTGCTTTAGCAAATCCTACGCCACCGTTGGCCGCTCTGGCATATTTCTCTTCAATCAGCACTTTTATTTTGCCTGAAAAATAAGGCCCTGAAGGCGAACAGGCAATCACAAACAAGTATTTATCTGCAGGAGAAGCATGAAAACCTGCACCACTGGCAAACATAAAAGGCCGCACGTACAAAGAACTACCGTCAGTTTGCGGTATCCAGTCCTTTTCAAGTTTTAACAATTCGCACAAGCCATCCATAAAATAAGCCTGTGGCAATGCTGGCATGGCAAGGCGTTCCGCAGAAATATTAAGCCGTTTTTGATTTTCAAAAGGCCTGAATAACCAAATATCACCTTTTTTATCTTTGTAAGCCTTCATCCCTTCAAATACAGACTGGCCGTAGTGAAATATTTTTGCGGCCGGATCTAAAGTTATGTCCTGATATGGTTTTATATGAACATCCTGCCATTGCTCATCTTTATATTCACAAACTAAAATATGGTCTGTATGGTGTTTTCCAAAAGGCAAATTATTAAAATCAACTTTGTGTAGTATAGATTGTGTACTCACTTTTACGTGTATCGGAATGCGGGTTTTGGTACTCATAATTGTACTTTAAAGATAATTTTTAACAAAAATAGGCATTTTTAACGGTATCCATTTAAATTTAATAACTTAAATTTGTTAAAAAAATAAAGCAACCATGAAATTTAAAATAGCTTTAATTATCTCGTTAATAGCAATAACAGCCTGCAAAAAGGAAGAAAATTATGCTTCCTTTGGCAACAAAATTACAACAGACAATGTCATCACCAATACCGAAATGGCAGAAATATTTAAAAACTTACAAATGGGCGACACGCTGGAAGTAAAATTTAATGCAACTATTAATCAGGTATGTAAAAAGAAAGGCTGCTGGATGAAATTAGACTTGGGTGACGGGCAAGAATCTATGGTAACTTTTAAAGATTATGGTTTTTTTATGCCGCTAAATGCCGCCAACAGAGAGGTAATTGTAAATGGCAAGGCTTTCGTTAAAGAAACTACAGTAGAAGAATTACGGCATTTTGCCAAAGATGCCGGTAAAAGCGAAAAAGAAATTGACTCTATTACCCAACCCAAATATACTTACGCTTTTGAAGCAGATGGTGTGTTGATGAAGAAATAATGTCCTGTTTTTTTAATTTAGTTTTAATACCTCTTCATTAAAGTTAGCATGGACAGCAACCAAACTGTAATTCTCTTTACATCAAAAATAACTTGTTCTAACTAATGCGTAAGTTTATCAAAATATTCCTAATATTCCTGCTTTTTCTGATACTGCACTCTTGCAAAGACAAAAGCCGGCCTACTCAGGATTTAATCATGTATGAACCCTCTGAGATGGCTTTGCTTATGCGGCAAATGTACGAATACAATAAATTGGTAAAACAACAGATTATAGCAGGAGACAGCTTAGCCGATTACCCGGAAGATTTTAAAAAAATACATACCGCAGTTTTAACCAATCCGGAAGAAAAAGATGCCGAGTATGATAGTTTGGCCAACGTATTTTTAACGTTTCAAAACAAGGCATTTAACACAAAAAAAGATTCTGTAGTTTATTATTTCAACAAATCCGTAAATGCTTGTGTAACTTGCCATACCACCAGGTGTACCGGGCCCATCCCAAAAATTAAAAGGTTAAAAATACAATAGTTTTGAAGCGAAATATTATTAAAACCGCAGACGGTTCCCACACCATATTTTTACCGGATTATAATGAATATTACCACTCTAAACATGGTGCTATTAATGAAGCCTGCCATGTATTCATAAAAAACGGGTTACATCAATTTACCGCTAAAGACCCCGTAAACATATTAGAAATGGGCTTTGGCACCGGCCTAAATGCCTTTATCAGTTTTTTAGAAACAGTTAAACACGGATACAATATTAATTATACAGCTATAGAAGCTTTTCCGGTTAAACCGGATGAGATAGTCAAACTAAATTATGTAAGTAGTTTAAAGTCTGAAAAATACAGCGACATATTTAGCAAACTTCACGATGTACCATGGCAAACTAAGCACCAAATTTCGGATAAGTTTTCATTGACCAAAACAGAAAGCAAATTAGAAAATGTTAGCTTAGAGCTATCTTACAACCTTATCTATTTTGATGCCTTTGGCCCAAGGGTACAACCAGAATTATGGACATTGCCTATTTTTGAGAAACTTTATAATTGTTTAGAAAATAAAGGAATTTTAGTAACTTACTCGGCAAAAGGCAGTGTAAAAAGAAATCTGCAAGAAGCGGGTTTTAACGTTGAAAAATTAACCGGCCCGCCAAACAAAAGGCATATGCTTAGAGCAACAAAAACTGAATAAAAAAATGGATTTTATATTAGGCATCATAGTAGGAGCATTAATTTTGGCTATAATATTTATGGTAATGCGGATAAGATTTACCAAAAGTAAATCCGAAGAGCGGTCGGCAGTATTATTAGAAAAAATACGAAATGTCTCCAAAATGATAACTGTAGAAGGTGATTTTTCTGAAATTATGCAATTTGAAGACGTAAAAGATGTGTTTCTAAATCTGGTAACCAGTAAAAAAAGAGCCATAATTCTGGCTAATGCAAAAGTAATGATAGGTTTTGACATGAAAAAAATTAAACTACGGGCAGATGCGGGCAGCAAAAAAGTTTTTGTAGAACACTTTCCCAATCCCGAAGTAATAAGTATAGAAACAGATATTCAATACTACGATGTAAAACACGGATACTTTAATAAATTTGCCGCTACAGACCTGAGCAATTTAAACAAAAATGTTAGAAATAACATTGAAGATAAAATACCGGAAAGCAAATTATTAACTTCTGCACAGGAGAAGGCCTTAGATACCATAAAAGTTATTGAAGAAATGGTAGGTACCTTTGGCTGGAAATTGGATTACAGCAAGAAAGAGCTTATTGAAACGAGAAAAACGAACTAAAGATGTATTTTATTTACTTTATTATCAAGTAGTTAAATAAAATATAAGAAATCCGTTTTAACTTTTTATCAGCTTTAACATTTATTTGTTAAATTTGTTTTTTATTGTCTCATTATTTTTAGCCTTCTATTCCCCTAAAAATGATTTGATTTACTAGCTATAAAATTAAACAAAGAACTATTAAACATAAAAATATGAGAAATATCATTACGCTCAGTTTCTTATTCATTGCGTTTTTATTAAGTGCCCAGTCAACACCCGGAAAGCACAGTATCAGATTACTAAAAGTTAACACTAAAAATTCTGATTTTGGAGTTAATTTCTACGGTAAAGACAGGGTGGTATTTGCCTCACCTACAGAAAAAGTTTCTATCGTTAGACGAACCTGGGATGGAAATGATCAACCGTTTTTAGACCTCTTTGTAGGAGATATAGATAGTACAGGGCAGATTATTAACAAAACAACCTTACGAGGCGATGTTAACAAGAAATTTCACGAAGCCAGTGTTACTTTTACCAAAGATTTAAAGACTGTTTATTTTACTGCTAATAATTACAATGAAAAAGGCAAACCAATAAAAGGTGCTAATGGATTTGACAATATTCAACTGTACAAAGCAGATGTTGCCAGTGAAAACATATGGAATAACATTGTAAAATTACCATTTAACAGTGATGATTTTTCTACCGGCTCACCTACATTAGACAAAGACGAAAAAAAGCTCTATTTTGTATCAGACAGGCCGGGTTCAATAGGAAAAACGGACATTTGGGTGGTGGACATTTTACCAAATAATGAATATAGTGAACCGGTAAATCTGGGCCCAAAAATAAATACTGAAGAACGCGAAATGTTTCCACATATAGATGAGGACAATATGCTCATCTTTTCTTCAAATGGCCATCCGGGCTTTGGCAATTTAGACCTGTTTGCTGCAATGATTTATGACAATTCTGTATCAGAACCCATCAATTTGGGCGAACCTCTAAACAGCCCGCGAGATGATTTTGCTTACATTCTTAGAGACCGTGTAGTAGGGTATTTTTCTTCCAACAGAAAAGAAGGAAAAGGCGATGATGACATCTATTCCTTTAGAGTTGACGAACCCATTTTTATAGAATGTTTACAAACCATAACTGGTGTAGTAAAAGACAAAGATAGCGGAGAATTATTACCCGGAGCTTTAGTATCTATTTTGGATAGTGATGGCAACCAATTACAAATGACTGCTGCCTTGGAAGAAACTGCGGTTTACAGTTTTGATGTACCCTGTAATGGTGATTACACCCTAGTAGCTACTCACGAAAATTACCTAAAACTAGAGGTGCCCGTTAGTACAGTTAATGATACCGATGCACCGCCGGTAACACAAGATTTGGAAATGGAATTAGAATTTAAACCTGTAGGTAATGAGGTATTGGTGAACATAAATGTAATCTATTTTGACTTTGACAAGTGGAACATCAGGCCGGATGCAGCAGAAGAATTAGACAAAGTTGTTGAGGTAATGAATAAATACCCAAAAATGAAAATCCATGCCACATCGCATACAGATTCCAGAGGCACCAAGCGTTATAACCAAAAACTATCTGAACGAAGAGCCAAGAGTACGGTGGATTATATTGTCTCAAAAGGCATAAGTGCAGACAGAATTACCAGTGAAGGCAAAGGCGAATCCGAATTGGTTAACAAATGTTCTGACGGTGTACCGTGTAGCAGAAAACAGCATCAGCTAAACAGGCGGACTAATTTCACTGTACAAGAAAGAACAATAGACCAAACCGGTGGCGATGAAAAAAATGAAACGGAAAACCTATAGCTGAAATAATATTGTAAATTTTGCAGAAACCACTTCTTTTATAATTTTTTTTAGAGAAGTGGTTTTTTCTTTACACAGGTTTATTTCATATCCGGTTAACTTTGCAAAACCAATATATAATTGTATTTATGAAACAAACATTAATAAACTTTAAAGATTTCTTCACAAGAAATACTATTTAAAATTTTTAATGTGAGAACGTAGTGGTTGTATACGTTCTCAATTTTATAATTAATATATAATCTTTATAATTACTAAAATTTAAACGTGTGAAAAAATATATTCTATTATTATTCTTATCCATTAGTTTTTTGCAATTACATTGTCAAAATAAAAAAGACTCTACCAATCCGTGGATACCGTTATTTAATGGAAAAGACCTCAAAGGCTGGACACAAAAAGGCGGCTTGGCAAAGTATGAAGTTAAAGACGGATCAATTGTAGGCATCACTGTAGCCGATACACCCAATTCATTTCTTACTACTGATAAAAATTATGATGACTTTATCTTGGAGATAAAATTTAAGGTGAACCCCGATATGAATTCCGGCATACAAATTAGAAGTAATAGCTATCCATACTATAATGATGGCGTAGTACACGGATATCAAGTAGAAATAGACCCCTCTGACAGGGCCTGGAGTGCAGGAATTTACGATGAAAGCCGAAGAGGTTGGCTTCATCCAATTGCAGATAATAACACAAAAGCAAAGCAAGCTTTTAAACAAAATGGCTGGAACCACTACAGAATTGAAGCCCTTGGAGACACCATAAAAACCTGGATAAACGGCGTACCGGCAGCTCATCTTGTAGATGAACAAACTGCATCCGGGTTTATAGCCTTACAAGTGCATAGAATTTACGGCGAGCAAAAACCAGACACGGAAATTTTATGGAAAGACATTAACATTATTACCGATAATCCTCGCAAATACAGTAAAAAAATGCCTTTGCCCACTATTGACAAGAAAAACAAACTCACAAAAACCGAAAAAGATAACGGCTGGAAAATGTTATGGGATGGTAAAACTACCCAAGGGTGGCGAGGTGCAAAACTGAACAGTTTTCCTAGTAAGGGCTGGGAAATAAAGAACGGGGAACTTACGGTATTATCTACAGGAGGTGCAGAATCCGCTGCGGGCGGAGACATAGTAACCACAAAAAGTTATGGAGACTTTGAACTGTCAGTGGATTTTAAAATTACCAAAGGTGCTAATAGCGGCATAAAATATTATGTAGATACAGAACTCAACAAAGGCCCCGGTTCTTCCATTGGCTTGGAATATCAAATTCTGGATGATGCCGTTCATCCTGATGCCAAATTAGGAAATCACCAAGGCAGCAGAACCCTAGCCTCGCTCTATGACTTAATACAAGCCAATCCTAATAAACCGGCAAATCCAATAGGAGAATGGAATACCGCCCGGATAGTTTCAAAAGACAACAAAGTAGAACACTATCTAAATGGCATGAAAGTGCTGGAATACAAGCGTGGAAGTGATGCTTACAGAAAATTAGTTACAGAAAGCAAATATGCCAAATGGCCTAATTTTGGCGAATTGAAAAAAGGCCAGATTTTATTACAAGATCACGGAGACCGAGTAAGTTTTAAAAATATAAAAATAAGAATTCCTAAAAGCGAATAAAAAATTTCTTAAAACCGACTATCTTCCGGATAGAATCACAGTGGTATTTTGCCTCATACAGAACCACCAAAAATTGGCAGTTCTGAACACTTTTAAGTAGCAACAAATAAGAAACCCCAATTCATGGGTTAAAAAAATTTATAGATAAATAATTATGACTACTAGAAGAAAGTTTATAAAAAATACCGCTGTTTACGGTAGCGGAATGCTTATTGGGAGTTCAGTATTTCCTGTTTTTGCTAATGTTAAAATTTTAGGTGCAAATGATGCCATTAACTGTGCAGTTATAGGAGTAAGAAGTAGAGCCAAAGCTCTTTCTGCTGCCATAAATGCCGATAAAAACGCAAAAATAAAATACAACTGCGATGTAGATGATTTAATAATAACAGAGCACAATATATGGTGCAAGGAAAACATAGGTTATGTACCAAAAGTTGAGAAAGACTTTAGAAAAATATTAGAAGACAAGGATATTGATGCAGTTTTTATTGCCACCCCGGAACATTGGCATGCCCCAATGGCCATAATGGCCTTACAAGCAGGCAAACATGTCTATGTAGAAAAACCGTGCAGTCATAATCCTTATGAAAATGATTTGTTAGTTGCAGCACAAAAAAAGTATGGCAAAAAGGTACAAATGGGCAATCAACAACGCTCTGCACAAACCTCAATTAATGCCATTAATGATATAAAAAATGGGATTATTGGAGAAGTATTTAAAGGTGAGGCTTATTATTCAAATAACAGAGGCTCCATTGGCCATGGAAAAAAAATACCGGTTCCTAAAACCTTAGACTGGGAACTGTGGCAAGGTCCGGCTCCGAGAGAAACCTATAGAGATAACGTGCATCCTTATAATTGGCATTGGTTTAAAACTTGGGGAACCGGTGAAATTCACAATAACGGCACTCATGAAATTGATATCTGTCGTTGGGCCTTAGGTGTAGATTTACCAAACTCTGTAACTTCTTTTGGTGGAAAATACACCTATAATGATGACTGGGAATTTACAGATAACCAACAAGTTACCTATAATTATGACAATGGGAAATTCATCACTTGGACTGGCCATAGCCGTGGTGTTTTACAACCCAATATGCCCGGCAGAGGCGTTACTATTTACGGCAGTAAAGGCAATATAAGATTGGACAGAAAATTTTATAAATGCTACAATTTGCAAGGCGAACTTTTAAAAACCCAATTGGAAACAAAGAATGAAACAGAAGCCACCGATACCCGTGGAGATAGTCCGCTAGACATTAGCCATGTAGGCAATTTATTCAATAGTATAAGAGAAAACACGCCACTTCATTCAGACATAAACGATGCTGCCATTAGCACCATGCTTTGCCATTTAGGCAACTTGGCACAAGAAGCTGGCGAAACTATAAAAATAGATAAAAAAACAGGTAAGATTATTGATAATGAAAAAGTTATGCAACTTTGGAAAAGAGATTACGAAAATGGCTGGGAGCCAAAATTGTAATTAACTGAAAAATCAAATAAGATAAAAACATGAAAGTCCGGCACCAAGTAAACAATACGGGTGAAACAGATTTGAATACTAATGTTAACTCAATTTAGAAAACATCAACTAAACAGCTCTTTAATCTCTTTTTATTAAACAATTTTTCACATATCACATTCCATAGGTAATTACATGGTTTGTTTTCCCCGTCCTATGGATGCAGTCTATAGCCTGATTTTCCACCGCAAGATTCCATCACAGGTCAACCAAAAAAACATAATCTGCTGCTGTAAGAATTAATACCAAATCTAACTGTATAATGATATATTGGGTTTGGTATAAGCCCTACCCCACCCACTTTTAGGCTAATCAGGTTTTCTGACAAACAATGATTCCTTAAAAAAATATGATTTCTTTTAATTTTCTCTTGACTTTAAATAGCCCAAAATATAAGGCGAGTTCAAGGCAAGAGAAAATTTTAACCCGGAACAACCTTTTGGTTGTAAGGACTTAAGATTTTTGATAACGAAGAGATCGCCCATAGTTTGGGAATTTTTAGGTTTTTTGTTCTTCTTTACCATTTCCACCTCAAAATTACTCAATAAAATGTGCCTTTTTATGCTATATTTCGTTGTAAAAATAAACTATAGCTACGACTACACTTAATTTTTACGCCTTATCTATCACAAAAATTCATCATTTTATTTTTTGAGTATTCTTAAAGCAGAACCGGTATTATTCAAAGACTTCTAAAATAAAGCTGCTATTAATTTTCTGCCAAAATGGCATATTTTTCTCAATTAAGGTTGTATCTTTGCAATTCCAAAAATTTATCTGGAACCAGACACATGACAGAGGAAAAAATTATAGACGAAAGTAAACAAGGACAGGCCTTAAAAACTACCCAAATTTCAGGCAATAAGAAAAAACTGTTTATAGAGAGTTACGGCTGCCAGATGAATATGAGTGATAGTGAAATAGTAGCTGCCATTCTTTCTGAGCATGGTTTTAACACCATTCAAGAATTAGAAGATGCTGATTTGGTTTTAGTAAACACCTGTTCTATAAGAGACAAAGCCGAACAAACCATTAGAAAACGATTAAAATACTACAACACCATAAAAACACATAAAAATCCGGGGATGAAAGTTGGGGTTTTGGGTTGTATGGCAGAGCGGATAAAAGCCAAATTTTTAGAAGAAGAGAAGATAGTAGATTTAGTAGTAGGTCCGGATGCTTATCGCGATTTGCCCAATCTAGTAAAAGAAGTAGAAGCCGGTAGGGAGGCGGTAAACGTAATCCTCTCTAAGGAAGAAACCTACGCCGATGTTTCTCCTGTACGGTTGCAATCTAACGGTGTTTCCGCTTTTGTAAGCATTACTCGCGGATGTGACAATATGTGTACATTTTGTGTAGTGCCGTTTACGCGAGGCAGGGAACGGAGCCGCAATCCACAAAGTATCTTAAAAGAAATTGAAGAATTACACAACAAAAACTTTAAAGAAGTTACGCTGCTTGGCCAGAATGTAGATAGTTATTTATGGTATGGCGGCGGACTAAAAAAGAATTTTAAAAATGCCTCTGCCATTGTTAAAGCTACGGCTGTTGATTTTGCCCAATTACTGGATATATGTGCTACGGCTTTTCCAAAAATGCGTTTTAGATTTTCTACTTCCAACCCGCAAGATATGAGTTTGGACGTACTGCACACCATGGCAAAACACAAAAATATTTGCAAATACATTCACCTGCCCGTGCAATCCGGCAGTACTAGAATTTTAAACCGTATGAACCGCCAGCATACCCGGGAAGAATATATGAAGTTAGTTGACAATATAAGAAGAATTTTGCCCGACTGTGCCTTGTCTCAGGATATGATAGCCGGATTCTGTGGCGAAACCGAAGAAGACCACAAAGAAACACTAAGCCTAATGGAATATGTAAAATATGATTTTGGGTTTATGTTTGCCTATTCCGAAAGGCCCGGCACACTTGCGGCAAAAAAATTTAAAGATGACATACCCCTTAAAGTAAAAAAACAGCGACTGACAGAGATTATCGCTTTACAGCAGGAACATTCCCATTACCGAACCAAACAGCATTTGGGCAAGATAGAAGAAGTCCTCATAGAAGGTACTTCTAAAAAGGATAACAACCAATGGAAAGGCAGAAACACTCAAAATACCGTAGTGGTTTTTCCAAAAGAACACTATAAAATGGGAGATTTTGTAAATGTGAAGATAGAAAGTTGTACGTCTGCCACGTTAATTGGAACGGCCGTAGGGTATCCAAACAATAATTAAAAAATTTAAAATTCAAGTTTATTGTGACAAATGATTTTATATATGAAAACTAGAAATTAATATTTATCATAACATTTATTATCTTGATTCCTGTTTCTAAACGTCTTGTATCTCAATAAAATGGAAAACTTACAAACCATAAAACAACGTTTTGGCATTATAGGCAATGATTCGGAATTGAATCGTGCCGTTGAAAAAGCCATTCGGGTATCCGCTACGGATATTACAGTGCTAGTTACCGGCGAAAGTGGTGTTGGAAAAGAAAGTATCCCAAAAATTATCCATCAGTTATCGCACAGAAAACACGCCAAATACATCGCTGTTAACTGTGGTGCCATTCCAGAAGGAACCATAGACAGTGAACTGTTTGGCCATGAGAAAGGTTCCTTTACCGGAGCTACTCAAACTCGCAGCGGCTACTTTGAAGTGGCAGATGGTGGCACCATTTTTCTGGACGAAGTGGGCGAGCTACCCCTAACCACTCAGGTACGTTTACTCAGAGTTTTAGAAAACGGCGAATTTATAAAAGTAGGTTCTTCAAAAGTGCAGAAGACCAATGTAAGAATAGTTGCCGCTACCAACCTTAACATGCTAGAGGCCATCAATAAAGGAAAATTCAGAGAAGACCTTTTTTACCGATTGAGTACCGTGGATATTCACCTGCCACCATTACGAAAACGGAAAGAAGACATCCATCTGTTGTTTAGAAAATTTGCTTCGGACTTTGCACAGAAATATAAGATGCCCACCATCAGGCTATCGGATGAGGCTGTTATTTCACTACAAAATTATTCTTGGAAAGGTAACATAAGGCAACTTAAAAATATAGCTGAACAAATGTCTGTAATAGAGCAAAACCGTGAAATTTCGGAACGCACTTTAAAGAGTTATCTTCCGGATTATTCAGACAACTTTCCAGCGTTGATAAAAAACCAATCCGAAAAATCTGATTTTTCCAATGAACGGGAAATTCTGTATAAAGTGCTGTTTGACATGCGAAATGACATTAATGACCTTAAAAAATTAACGCTTTCGCTGATGAATGACGACAAGGAAACAGATGTAAAAGACACCCAGCAACTCATCCAAAAAATTTATGGCGATGATACTGGTGAAGAAAGTTTGGTAGAAATTATCTCGCCAAACAAAACCGAAACTTACCAAGAGCCACAGCACACCGCCTATAAAGACAAATACGAAGATGCCGAAACCGTAGAAGAAACCTTGTCTTTACAAGAAAAAGAAGTAGAAATGATTAAAAAAGCTCTGGAAAGAAATAATAATAAACGTAAATTGGCCGCAAAAGATTTGGGCATATCAGAGCGGACATTGTATAGAAAGATTAAGCAGTTTGACCTATAAGAAAGATGAAATTTGAGATTGAAAAATTGCCCATCTCAGCTAAAGCTATGGTAAATGAAAAAATATTTATCTGCTCAACGATTAAACAATTAAACATCAATCATAAGGAATGAAAAAAATTATAGTGCTAATTCTTACATTAGGTATAGCTCAAAGTTGTGGAGTATATTCCTTTACCGGCGGTGACACCGGAGATGCAAAAACTGTACAGATTGATTTTTTCCCTAATGATGCCCAATTGGTAGAACCCTCGGTGAGCCAGAAGTTTACCACAGCCTTACAAGACCTATTTGTACGGCAAACCAACCTAAACCTAACCAGAACGGGAGGCGATTTACATTTTGAAGGCGAAATTACAGATTATAAAATCTTGCCCATTACCGCAACTGCAGACCAACGTGCAGCCCAAAACCGATTAACCATTGCGGTAAGAGTAAGGTATTACAACAATTTAGATGAAGAAAAAAACTTTGAAAAAACATTTTCTTTTTATTCGGATTTTGGAGCAAATCAGCAATTAACAGGAGGGGTTTTGGATGCCGCCTTAGAAGAAATTTTTGAACGCATAACTCAGGATATTTTTAATGCCTCGGTGGCCAATTGGTAAGATATGAACACATCTGAATTTACATCACTTCTAATAAATCCTGATATGGTTACGGTTGCACAAACCAACCAATTGGAAGATATTATAGAAAGTTATCCGTATTTTCAGGCTGCCCGAATGCTGCATCTCAACGCTTTAAAAAAACAACACAGCTTTAAATACAATCTCTTTTTAAAGAAAACAGCGGCACATACCTGTAACAGAACAGTATTATTTGATTTTATTACTGCTAATTCATTGCATGTAAGCAACCCTATTAAAGATCAAAAGCGGTTTATAGCAAGCAAAGATGTGGTAGATGCCGAAGTGATAGACCAATCTACCAGATTACATGAAAATATTGGTACTCACCAAGAAGTATTAAAAACCAAAAAGGCAGATACTTTAGAAGAAGTCAAAGAAAAATTGGAGATAGGAAAGCCATTAGCGTTTGATAGGGACGAACTGCATTCCTTTAATGATTGGCTACAAGTAGTCAACCTTAAGCCTATTTCTCGTTCCGCAGAAGAAAAACAAACCGTACACAAACAAAAAGAACATCAAAAAACAACAGAAACCACTTGGGCAAAAAAGAAGAAAAATTTTGAATTAATAGAAAATTTTATAAAAACCAATCCTAAAATAAGGCCACAAAAAGATGTAGCCAAGGGCAATATAGCCGGAGAGAGCAGCCAGGAAAACAAAGACTTAATGACCGAAACTTTGGCCAGAGTTTATCTGGAACAAAAAAAATACGACAAGGCCATACAAGCATTTAAAATATTAAGTTTGAAATATCCGGAAAAAAGTAGTTTCTTTGCAGACCGAATTAAAGCGATAAAATTCTTACAAAAAAATACATCATAATATGAGCTATACATTATTTCTAATCCTTATAGTTATAGTAGCTGTTTTGCTAATATTGGTAATTATGGTTCAAAACCCAAAAGGTGGCGGCCTATCATCATCCTTTGGCGGTGCAGGCACACAAAATCTAGGTGGTGTTAAAAATACAACCAACTTTTTAGACAAGAGTACCTGGACACTGGCTACAGCATTGGGAGCGTTAATCCTGTTATCCAATTTCGCCATCCCCAGAGATAACGTAAATACTCAGTCTCAAATAGAAGAAACACTAAATGAGCGAAACACCGTTGAAATGCCAACTAACAACCAAAATAACAATACGGTCCAGGACACCACCAATTAAAAAATGTAAAACAATATGCAAAATGCCAACCAATGACAGGTTGGCATTTTTTTTTGACAACCATGTAAGTACAAAAATCTAAAATGTCTATATGTCAGTTATTTCAAACTGGCATGTTTTTGGCTTTAAGCCACTATCGATTTAATTTACTAAAAAATTATTAATTATTTATTATGAGCAAAATAAACATTAAACCGCTTGCAGACAGAGTTGTTATAAAACCAATGGAAGCGGAGGTTAAAACAGCTTCGGGCATTTATATTCCGGATTCTGCAAAAGAAAAACCACAACAAGGAAAAGTAGTAGCCGTAGGTAAAGGCACAAAAGACGAACCCACTACCGTAAAAGTAGGCGATACCGTACTATACGGAAAATACGCCGGCACAGAACTAAAACTAGACGGTGGGGATTATTTAATAATGAGAGAAAGCGACATTTTCGCAATACTTTAAATTAGTTAATAGAATTTTAACCAAACTGTCCTCAAACACTGGGAACAGCGTAAACTTTAAAAAATAAAAATAAAAATGGCAAAAAATATAATTTTTGATATAGAATCGCGTGATGGGTTAAAACGCGGTGTTGATGCATTAGCCAATGCAGTAAAAGTAACCTTGGGCCCAAAAGGAAGAAATGTAGTTATAGGCAAATCATTTGGTGCACCACAAATTACCAAAGACGGTGTTACCGTAGCCAAAGAAATTGAGCTGGAAGACACTCTTGAAAACATGGGTGCCCAGATGGTAAAAGAAGTAGCTTCTAAAACCAATGACCTGGCCGGAGACGGTACTACTACCGCCACTGTATTGGCCCAAGCTATTGTAAAAGAAGGCCTTAAAAACGTAGCTGCCGGAGCCAGCCCCATGGAACTAAAAAGAGGTATAGATAAGGCTGTTGAAACTGTGGTAGCCGATTTACGAAAACAATCGGAAGTAGTGGGTAATAAAATGGACAAAATAAAACAAGTAGCCTCCATTTCTGCCAATAACGATGAAACCATAGGTGATTTAATTGCAGAAGCTTTTGAAAAAGTAGGCAAAGAAGGTGTTATTACCGTAGAAGAAGCAAAAGGTACAGATACCTATGTAGATGTAGTAGAAGGAATGCAATTTGACCGCGGATATTTATCTCCTTATTTTGTAACCGACTCTGAAAAAATGGTTACTGAATTAGAGAATCCATACGTATTGTTATACGATAAGAAGATTTCTTCTATGAAAGACCTCTTACCTGTATTGGAACCCGCAGCACAATCCGGCAAACCCTTATTAATAGTTGCCGAAGATGTAGAAGGAGAAGCCTTAGCTACCTTAGTAGTAAACAAACTTAGAGGTTCCTTAAAAATAGCAGCGGTTAAAGCTCCCGGATTTGGTGACAGAAGAAAAGCAATGTTAGAAGATATAGCCATTCTTACAGGTGGTACCGTTATTTCCGAAGAACGCGGATTTACCTTAGAAAACACCACTTTGGACATGTTGGGTACAGCAGAAACTGTTACTATAGATAAAGATAACACTACTATTGTTAATGGCGGCGGCAAAAAGAACGCTATTAAAGATAGAGTAAATCAAATAAAGGCTCAAATAGAAACCACCACTTCTGATTACGACAAAGAAAAATTACAAGAACGTTTGGCTAAATTGGCCGGTGGTGTGGCTGTATTGTATGTAGGTGCTGCTTCTGAAGTAGAAATGAAAGAAAAGAAAGACCGTGTAGATGATGCCCTACATGCTACCCGAGCTGCCGTAGAAGAAGGTATTGTTGCCGGTGGTGGCGTAGCCTTAATTAGAGCAAAAGCAAAATTAGAAAAATTAACTACAGACAATTTAGATGAAACCACAGGTGTACAAATAGTAGCCAGATCTATTGAAGAACCACTGCGTATAATTGTAGAAAATGCCGGTAGCGAAGGTTCTGTAGTTGCTTCTAAAGTGCTTGAAGGCAAAAAAGATTTTGGCTTTAATGCCAAAAGCGGCAAATATATAAATATGTTTAAAGAAGGAATTATAGACCCAACTAAAGTAACACGAATAGCTCTGGAAAATGCCGCCTCTGTGGCCGGTATGATTTTAACTACTGAGTGTGCCTTGGTTGACATTAAAGAAGACACACCTGCTGCCGGTGGCGGAATGCCAATGGGTGGCGGCGGAATGCCCGGAATGATGTAGTAAAGTATTCATAATAAATTTTAAAAACCGCCTGATTTTTCTGGCGGTTTTTTGTTTTGAGATTGATCTTTTACAACGCAATATAGCGTAAAAAAGCACTTTTTATTGAGTAATTTTCGAGGTAGAAATAGTATTAATGGTATCGATAAAATTTTTATTATCAGGGGTTACGTTTGGCCTATCTAAAATATCAGGCATAAAACAATCAAATATTTTATTGATTATCAACACCTAAAAGAAGATACAGGTTTATAAACTTTTTTACTCGTAACTACGGCTATGACTTTCAAAAAGCACCTTATCTGAGCAAATTTTATCTCATTTTAGCTCACAACTCTTTTTATCTTTTAGTAAGGAGTTCGTGAATCTTTGATTTCGGTTAAAAGCAAAAAGTCAAGATGATTTCTATAAGAAATAATGAATTTTATCGACTTAAGCCAGAGAAATTATTACTCTAAATTAACTTCTTTCTCCTTTAAATCCATTTTGCAAACCGGACAGGTACCGGGTTTAGTATAGGATTTACCATCTTCACAGTCCATAGGACACTGATAGACTACATTATCTGCCACTTTGGTTTTTTCTTCAACTTTAAATTCTTCTTTTTTATCGCTCTTACAGGCGGAAAAAGCAAGTGTTAAAGTTACTACTAAAACAAATAATAATAGTGATTTTTTCATTTTATAAGGTATTAAATTGATAGCTAAAATACATATTTTCTGAAATTATGAGGCATCTGAAATTTTTTTCATTCAACAAGGTATTTATCAATAGAAACAATACCTTTATAAAAAAATATTTTTATGGCTTTCCAATATACTGCTACTTACACCGATCTGTACCAACTCAGTATGGCTCAGGTTTATTTTAAAAATAAAAAAGGAGCTGAAAAAGCGGTGTTTGATTATTATTTTAGAAAAAATCCTTTTGGTGGAGGATATACAATTTTTGCAGGCTTGCAAGATTTACTAAAAACATTAAAAAAACTGCAATTCAGTAAAGAAGACCTCGATTTTTTAAAAAAAGAGAACTTTGATGCTGATTTTTTAAATTATCTAAAGAACTTTTCCTTTAAAGGGACCATATATTCTTCTCAAGAAGGCGATGTAGTCTTTCCCAACAGGCCTATTTTACGGGTAGAAGCTTCTTTGATAGATGCCCAACTCATAGAAACCATTTTGTTAAACACCTTAAATTTTGAGAGTCTCATAGCTACCAAAGCCAGAAGAATTCGTTGGATAGCAAATGATAAAACCTTAATTGATTTTGGCTTGCGTAGGGCTCAGGGTACCGGTGGATATGCTGCTGCCAGAGCTGCATTTATTGGCGGATTTAACGGCACAAGTAATGTGATGGCCGGACTGGATTATAACATTCCTGTATCAGGTACTATGGCTCATTCTTTTATTCAAAGTTACGATGAGGAACTCACTGCATTTAGGGCTTTTGCCGAAAACCGGCCGGAAAAATGTATATTACTGGTAGATACTTATAACACACTAACAAGCGGCATTCCTAATGCCATTACCGTAGCCAAAGAAATGGAAAGCCGTGGGCATAAGCTACTGGGTGTTCGTTTAGACAGTGGCGACCTTGCATATTTTTCCAGAAAAGCGAGAAAAATGCTGGATGACGCCGGACTGAACTATGTTAAAATTGCTGCTTCTAACCAATTGGATGAACGGGTGATAAAAAGTCTGCAGGAACAAAAAGCCTGTATAGATATTTACGGTGTGGGTACCAGCTTGGTTATCGGTAGGCCGGATGCAGCATTAGACGGTGTTTATAAGTTAGTTTTTTACAATAATGAACCTAGAATAAAATTATCAGAGAATATTTTTAAAATCACATTGCCTCATATCAAGCAAGTCTTTAGAATAAAGGACAATAATGGTAGCTGGATAGGAGCAGATGCCATAGGGCTAGCTAACGAAAACCGAATTGAACACATGTACCATCCACATCAACCACTAAAAAATATGAGCCTAACAGGGCTAAATCAGGAACCTATTTTACAACCGGTAATGAAAAACGGAATAATTACCATTCCTCTAAAATCTCTGGAAGAGATAAGAACTTACAGTTTAGAGCGTTTTAGCCAACTCCCGGAAGAGCACAAACGTTTTGACAACCCGCATCAGTATAAAATAGGAATTAGTAATGCTCTAAAAAGAGAACGTAATGCTCTGATGAAACAGTATAAATAACATGTAAAATACCTGATATTAAAAATCTAATTTAAAATCCTGTTAAGCTCTAAACAGGATAACCACAAACAAAACAACCATGAAAAAAGCCTTGTTACTGATAGACATCCAAAATGATTTTATGCCCAACGGCTCTTTAGGTGTTCCCTTTGGCAATGAGATTGTTTCTGTAGTCAATAACATTATTCAAAAATTTGATGTAATAGTCGCCACCCAAGACTGGCATCCAAAAAATCACGGTGGTTTTGCAAGTAATCATCCTGGAAAAAAGCCTTTTGAAGAAGGCTCTCTGGCCGGTTTACCACAAATCCTCTGGCCGGATCACTGTATAAAAGGTACAAAGGGTGCTGAATTTCACTCTGATTTGGATACCAAACCAATTTCGGCTATTTTCCGAAAAGGCACAGACCCAAAAATAGATAGCTACAGTGGCTTTTATGACAATGCCAAACGTAAATCCACCGGCCTAAAAGGTTATTTAAAAGAAAAAGGCATCACCGAACTCTATTTTACCGGGTTAGCAGCCGATATATGTGTATATTATTCTATACAAGATGCTTTGGAGGCAGGATTTAATTGCATAGTGATAGAAGATGGCGTAAAGGCATTAGATTTAAAAAAATACCAGCAGCAAATTAAAGAGCTAAAAGAAAAAAATGTTCATTTTGTTTCCTCAACAGAACTGAAAATGAACTAAATATGCCAACAACAAACCAATTTGCCTATTATTGCAATTTAACCTAAGAGTTCTCTTTTTGCCTTATTTTTATTTAAAATTTTTGACCCCTATTCTACCCCTATCGTATCCACAACTAATCCGCATTTTAACATTTTATCGCCATAGTAGGGATTTAAAACTTCAGTTGAATGGCTAAGCCAAACGGCTCCTTTGTCATTATTAGCCATAGGGCAATTAATTACATATAGCCTGTAGTCTCTCTATTTCCACATTAGAGAATAATGCAATGAATAAAATACTTTATCCCGAAAATTTCTTTGTTTTAACCAATTTCTCCTGATAATAAAATGCCGGAAGAAGTACCAGTATAAATACAGGATGGATAAGAAATCTTCTTACGTAGAAAGTAAACAAATAGCCGTTTTCCATTCCGTTTCGCAATAAAAAATAATAGATAACACTAAGGATTACAAAAGCAATGGCATAAAATTTCATCGAAAAGATGACTAATGATTTTTTTTGAAAGGCAAAATAGATTATTGCCAAAGAAATTAAGGTATTAGCCAAATATCGCAGCATCAGGTGATAAAAGAGTTTTAAAAATTTAAAACCGGGTATATCTACATATAAATAGTCATTTCTAAAATAATCTATAAAAGGATCGTAGAACATCCTATCTCCCAACGAACGTACCATTATCAACAGAAATACTAATACGCCAATAACACCCAATCGCAGCCACTTATTCATTTTTTCCTGAGTTTTAGATGAGAAAATTTATTTACCCAGATTATCCATAAAACAAAAGTGGTACCATAGATAATTCCGGGAAAGACCAAATCGTGTGAGATATCTTGATATTCAGGATATATCATTTCCAATTTTGACAAGCCCAAAATTCTAAT
>PDQE01000002.1 GCA_002747735.1 Flavobacteriales bacterium
ATCAAAAATAAAGAAAGCTGTGGTCACAATATTAATCGAACTCAGGTTTATAATAAATCCCCAACTACAAACCATGATAGATAATATACCGGAGGAGCTGATAGTGAATTGGTTATTGGGTTAAAAGAGGTTTATGAGTGAGCGGGTTAATCATTTTTAACGATTGGTTTAAAAATCCTACTTATTTATTTGAGAATACTTATCATTATTCTGAAAAACTTACATTTTTGTGAGGCTAAATCTATTAAAAACTTGATTAAACCCATCAAAATTCTCTACTTTTGCCAACACAATTGAGCAAAGCTATTTTATCATGTACAGAACACATACAAACGGTGAATTAAACGCATCAAATATCGGCAATACTGTAACCTTGTCAGGTTGGGTACAAAAGGTTAGAGATAAAGGATTTATGATTTGGGTTGACCTGAGAGACAGATATGGAATTACGCAACTTATTTTTGATGAAGAACGCACACCTAAAGATATTTTAGCACATGCTCAAAAATTAGGCCGTGAATTTGTCATTCAAATTAAAGGAAAAGTCATAGAACGTAGTTCAAAAAACCCGAATTTGCCTACCGGAGATATTGAGGTATTGGTAGAAGAACTCACGGTTTTAAACAAAGCGTTATTACCTCCTTTTACCATAGAAGACAAAACCGATGGTGGAGAAGAACTTCGGATGAAATATCGCTATCTGGACATTAGGAGAAATCCTGTAAAAGAGAACTTGATTTTTCGTTCAAAAGTCACCCAGAAGGTAAGAAATTATTTGGCAAACGCCGAATTTGTTGAAGTAGAAACACCTTATTTAATTAAATCTACTCCGGAAGGAGCCCGGGATTTTGTAGTGCCTTCCCGTATGAACCAAGGCCAGTTTTATGCTTTGCCGCAGAGTCCGCAGACTTTTAAACAGTTGCTTATGGTGGGCGGATTGGATAAATATTTTCAGATAGTAAAATGCTTTAGGGATGAAGACCTGAGAGCCGATCGTCAGCCGGAATTTACGCAAATAGACTGCGAAATGGCTTTTGTAGAACAGGAAGATGTTTTAGAAGCATTTGAAGGACTTACCAAACATTTGTTAATGGAAATTAAGGGTGTAGAAGTGCAAAAATTTTCGAGAATGACTTATGAAGAAGCTATGAAAAAGTATGGCAATGACAAGCCTGATATTCGTTTTGGAATGGAATTTGGCGAATTGAATAACGTTGCACAACACAAAGATTTTAATGTATTTAACCAGGCTGAATTGGTAGTGGGTATTGCTGTACCCGGAGGAAATTCTTATAGCCGAAAAGAAATAGACAAGCTGGTAAACTGGGTTAAAAGGCCGCAAATTGGTGCTAAAGGGATGGTATATGTCCGTTGTAATGAAGATGGTTCTTATAAATCATCAGTAGATAAATTTTACAATCAGGAAGATTTGGCCGCCTGGGCAAAGGCTACAGGGGCTAATCCGGGAGACCTTATCTGTGTATTATCCGGTGAAAGCTGGGCTACCAGAACCCAGTTAAGTGCGTTGCGAATGGAACTGGCAGAGCAGTTAGGATTAAGAAAAAAAGACGAATTTGCCGCACTTTGGATTACCGATTTTCCACTGTTGGAATGGGATGAAGAAACAAAAAGATACCATGCCATGCACCATCCGTTTACGGCACCAAAACCGGAAGACATAGATTTGTTGGATACCGCACCCGAAAAAGTCAGGGCAAATGCCTATGACTTGGTGCTCAATGGCAATGAAATTGGCGGCGGTTCTATTAGAATTTTTGATAAATCTTTGCAGTCAAAAATGTTTGACTTATTAGGTTTTACCAAAGAAGAAGCTCAAGCCCAATTCGGATTTTTGATGAATGCTTTTCAATACGGAGCTCCGCCTCATGGAGGAATTGCTTTTGGATTGGACAGACTGGTGGCCATTCTTGGCGGACAAGAAACCATTAGGGATTTTATTGCATTCCCAAAAAATAATGCAGGAAGAGACGTTATGATAGATGCTCCTGCAACAATAAGCCGGGAACAGCTTAGTGAGTTGAACCTAAAATTGTTAGATAACAATAATATCAAATCTAGTATAAAATGATATTTTGAATTTGGTATGATAACTAAACAGGTAGCTTCTTATCTTTAGAAGAATGCAAAAGACCAAAAGCATAATAAAGAAAATAAACCATTGGAGATTGCGATACATCTCTCAGAGAAAATTTATTTTCATTTCAAGTGCTTTAGTAGGTTTTTTGGCAGGATTGGCAGCCGTTACACTAAAAAACATCACTTTTAGTATTGAAAAAGTTTTTGAACAGGGTATTATTTTTTCAAATAATCAGTTGTATTTTATTTTGCCGGTTATTGGGCTGTCTCTGGTATATTTAATAAAAAAATATATCTTTAGAAAAGCGATGTATCCGGAGTTTCCACCATTTATTAAGCGGGCTATTCCCTCTATTTTATATGCTTTGTTGCGTCAGAACGGAAGAATATCTAATAGGCATATTTATTACCAGCTTTTTACCGCTCCTATAACGGTTGGTTTTGGAGGGTCTGTAGGATTATTGGGGCCTGCAGTTACGACCGGTTCTGCCATCAGTTCCAGCTTAAGCCGATTGTTTTTAATAGATAAAAAAACCCGTACATTGCTTATAGCTTGTGCTACTTCCGGAGTAGTGGCTTCTATGTTTAAAGCTCCTATTGCGGCGTTGGTCTTTGCCATAGAAATTTTTAGTTTAGACTTGGCTTTTGCCTCATTGGTTCCACTGCTGTTAGCGTCTATTGCTTCGGTTTTAACGTCTTACTTTTTTCTGGGTGATGAGGTGTTGTTTAGTTTTGATGTAACAGACAAGTTTATTTTAAGAGATACTATTTTTTATATAATGCTGGGTGTTAGTACCGGTGTAGCTTCTTTATATTTTACTAAGATTTATTTTGGTATTTATAAGTTTTTTGGAAGGTTTAAAACCCGTTTTGTTAAACTTTTGGTAGGTGGAGTTATCATTGGTATTATGTTATATCTTATTCCGCCTTTATATGGTGAAGGTTTAGAATTTATAAATAATTTATTGCACGAAAACACCCGTGATGCCCTTGGTGTAACACCTTTTGACAATTTTATAGACAACATCTGGGTAGTCATTGGTTTATTGATAGGTATTACCGTTTTTAAAGCCATAGCTATGACTACTACTTTTGCAGCAGGCGGTGTAGGCGGTGTTGTTATTCCCACCTTGGTAATGGGCAGTACATTGGGAAATGTGTTCGCAAAAATTATCAACAATATTGGATTGGGATTTCATATTTCCGAAGCTAATTTTACTTTAATAGGCATGGCAGGCTTAATAGCAGGAGTAATACAAGCTCCGCTTACGGCTATTTTTTTGATAGCAGAAATTACAGGTGGTTATGAATTGTTTATTCCATTAATGATAACCGTGGCCATTTCTTTTATGATTACCAAACATTACATGGAACACACTATATACACCAGAGAATTAGCTGAAAGTGGTAATTTATTGACACATGATAGGGATCAAAATGCTTTATTGTTAATGAAAATAAACGAGGTAATTGAAAATAATTTTATTCCGCTAAAACCTGAAATGACTTTGGGTGATTTGCTGCATAAAGGCGTAGCCAAGTCCACCAGAAATATATTTCCGGTAATTAATAAACACAAAAATTTAGTAGGCATAGTTCTGGTGGATGACATAAGGGATTTAATGTTTAATCAGGAGTTGTATGATATTACAAAAGTGCAGGATTATATGCATCAACCTCCGGAATTTATCATTTATGAAAAAGATAGTATGCAGAGTGTAATGGAAAAATTTCAGAAAACCGGAGCTTGGAATTTACCGGTAATTAAAGACAACCAATACCTTGGGTTTATTTCAAAATCTAAACTGTTAACGGCATATAGAAATAAATTGCTGCAAACAACCAATTAATTTGCATTGTTGTTCGTGCAGAGTTGAACCATTTTTTCACTTTGGTGAATAATATGGATTAATTATTTGCCATTAAATACGCCTTTAAAAAAGCATCTATGTTCCCGTCCATAACAGCATCTACATTACCGGTTTCATGTCCTGTTCTTACGTCTTTTACTAATTTGTAAGGGTGCATTACATAATTTCTAATCTGCGAACCAAAGTCTATTTTCTTTTTATTGGCTTCTATTTGATCTCGTTTTTCGTACTGTTTTTGTAATTCTAGTTCGTACAACTGGGATTTTAGCATTACCATCGCTTTTTCACGGTTTTCCAACTGTGATCGGGTTTCAGAATTATGAATCACAATGCCGGTAGGATGGTGGGTAAGCATTACTTTGGTTTCTACCTTGTTTACATTTTGCCCTCCGGCACCGCTGGAACGTGCAAAATCCCATGAGATATCTGCCGGGTTAATTTCTATTTCTATACTGTCATCGGCCAATGGATACACATATACAGATGCAAAGGAAGTGTGCCGTTTTGCGTTGCTGTCAAACGGAGATATTCTTACCAGCCGGTGAACACCATTTTCGCCTTTGAGATAGCCAAAGGCATAATCACCGTCTATTTCCAATGTTACGGTTTTTATACCGGCTACATCTCCGTCTTGATGGTTGAGTTCTTTGACTTTAAAACCTTGTTTGTCAGCCCACATTAAATACATTCGCATCAGCATAGCTGCCCAGTCACAACTTTCTGTACCACCTGCTCCGGCTGTGATTTGTAAAACGGCACTTAGGTCATCCCCTTCATTAGACAACATGTTTTTAAATTCTAGTTTTTCTAACAAATCGTTTGCTTTGTGGTGACGTTGTATAATTTCTTCTTCCGTAGCTTCGCCGTCTTTATAAAAATCATAGATTATTTCCAATTCTTCAGCCAGAGTTTTCAGAGAACAGTAATCTTCTACCCAGGACTTTTTGCTTCTTATAGCCCGCATTATTCTTTCGGCTTCTTTGGGGTTATTCCAAAAATCAGGATTGGCTGTCTTTTCTTCCTCATTGCTTATTTCTATCTGCTTTTGTTCTATGTTCAGATAACCTTTTAGCTTCTCGGTTCTTTGTACAATTTCTTTTATGTTGTCTTGTGTTATCATCTTAGGGCAAAATTAAAGCAGAAAATTTGAAATATACTAAAATGGATAATTAATCCCTATATTATATACCGCATGGTTAAAATTGTAATTTTTAAACCATTTATTTTTGGATAATAAATAGGGCTCATAAGTTTTTAAGCCAATATCAAACCGAAGTACCAAAAAGGTAAAATCATATCTTAGTCCTAAGCCACTACCCACCGCAATTTCTTTGATAGAATTTAAACCTTTAAATTTTGTGTCGGTTGTACTTTGATTAGAATTAGTTATATCCCATATATTTCCGGCATCTATGAATAATGCACTGTGAAAATTGTTAAAAAGTTTAAAACGATATTCTAAGTTTGATGTGAGTTTAAAACTACCCACATTAAATTCTAATCTGTTTTTGGTAGATCCGGGGCCTAATTTAAAGGTATTCCACGCCCGGACATCATTAGAACCTCCTGCACTATAGCTTCTGCTAAACGGTATATAATTTGAAGTACCCGCAGGAAATGCTGCTCCTAAAAATGTTCTAAATACCAAAGTGTTACTGCTAGTTATGTGAAAATATTTTTTGTATTCCAATTCTGGTTTTATATATTGTGCTAAGGATACTCCAAACATTTTTTTACTTTCGTTATTGGATGGTTTTTTTATCAAAAGCGAAGTGATATTCCCCGAAGAAATTAACCTTCCGGTAAAAGAGAAAAATTCATTGTCTGTAAAACTTTCCTGAGTGTTTAGGTTATAAGTATAAGACATTACCGGTACCATATAATCTTCTTTTAAGATATTATAGCGTTCCTTTATCTCTTTAACATCATTATATTGCGAAGGATATTGGCTTTCAAATGTAGAATTGTCCAAAACGTAGTTAATGTAAGACAAAGGAGCAATTAATTTTCCATTCTCGTTTACCCAGGTAATATCTTGTGGCGGAATATAATTTTTTATTATATTTTCCAGAATTCGTCTTTCAGAACCGTAGATTTCAAAATAATTACTCACACGTAAATTTTTTATATACTGTATATTTAAAAGGTCAAAAGTATGATTGGTATATTTATTACTTTGCCAATTGTAATTAATGCCTCCGGTTATATTTCTTCTGTCTAAGCCTATATTTTTTTGCAAACTAACACTAACACTAAGATTGGTTTTGGGGTTCATTTTTTTGGGGATAATGGCATTAGTTTTTAGTGGAAAGAATATTCTGGGAATACGCAAATTTGCAGTAGTACCGGCCTCCCAGGCATTAAAAAACCTCGAATTATCCGAAACATCTTTGGACGAATTTAAAAATGACCCTTGAAATGACAATTCCAACACCTCTGCTCCCCTAAATATATTTCTTACAGACCAGCCTACCCTTCCTGATATTCCAAATGGTTTTATGTTAGAAGTATTAACATCTAAATCAAAACTTAAAGATTGTTTTTTTAACGGTGAGACATAAATGTTAGCCATTAACGAACCATCATTATTTTCGATATATTTAATGTCCACACCCGGATTAAAGTTCTGTAGTTCGCGTAAATACTGGCGGGTTAAATTTCTTTCGGTATCTTTATAAACACCTCCGGGAGTAATAATGATAGCGTTTGACAAGTATTTGGGGTTATAAGACAGCTTATTTGTAGCATAGAACATGTATCCATTATAAAAGGCAGAATCTTTTATAGGTAGGTCTTTATTGGCAAAACTAAAATCAGTAAAAACATTTACGTTTGTTACCCTTTTAATTTCAAAAGGCTTTGTGTACACAGAATCGTCTTTTTCTATGGCACGGTTGTAGATTTTAAGATAAACATCTGCTTTGTGCGAGTCTGTATTTAAAGTGTCTAACCAGAATTCCATATTGCTATTGCCAAAATGATAGATTCCGTTATTCCTAAAAACCGAAATTAACCGCTGTTCTTCTTGTTCCATTTTTGCATAATCTACTCTTTCTCCTTTTTTTACCAGAGTCTTGGCCGTGTTTTGTTTATATATGGAGTCTAATATAGGCGTATTTATATTTACAAAAAGGCTGTCAATATAATATGGCTCATGAGTAGTAACGTTATAGATTACTTCGGCTTTTTTAACAGGTTTAATGTCTGTTTTAGCGTGTACCTCAGTATTAAAATAGCCTTTGCTTTGGTAATATCGCCGTAATGCTAATGCAGATTTTTCCATCTTGGCACTATCCAATAAAACTGGCGGGTTTCCATTCTTTAAAAACCATTTATTAAAACTCTCATAGGCATTATCCATACCTTTTACTTGTTTTTCAGAAAATATGGAATTCAGCGTATTTTCCATTTTGGGATGCCGCTTTAGATAACTGTCAAAAGCCAGTTTGTAATTGGGATTGGTCAAATTGTAAATATGAAGAGAAAGTGGAATACCCAGTATTTTAGTATTGGGAGATTGTTTCAGATAACTGTAAATTTCTTCTTTAGCCGCTTTTTTTTCGTTTACAATTATCTTATTTTTATACAATAACAATTGACCTTCCTGTAAACGCTTTGACGCACTGCAAGACAGCAAAATAACAGCGATAAATACCAATGTGAGTATTTTACAAAAATGAAGAGTCAATAGGGGCAAAAATTTAGATAAACGTTTACGGTTTTTGATTGTATCTTTATTTAATTTCCCAAATGTTCAGGATAATTTTATATTTTTTAATAAAATTAAAATTTAAAAATACGTTCCATTAGCCAAAAATACATTTATTTATATGTTGAGCAAAAACCAAATTAAATTAATAACAAGTTTACAGCAAAAAAAGTACCGAAATAAACACGGTTGCTTTATAGCTGAAGGTGAAAAATTGGTTTGGGAGTTGATAAAAGCTGCTTATAGATTGGAAAATTTGTATTGTACCAAGGCTGTTGCAAATGACTTTAAACGATATAAGCCAATTATTTTGCCGGAAAGTAGTTTAAAAAAAATAAGTATTTTAAAAACGCCAAATAGTGTTCTGGCCGTGTTTAAAATACCAAAATGCAAAGCGATACAAACAAGCGGATTGATATTGGCCTTAGATAAAGTAAGAGATCCTGGCAACTTGGGTACTATAATACGCCTGTGCGATTGGTTTGGGGTAGCTCAACTTGTTTGTTCTGAGGATACTGTAGATTGTTACAACCCTAAAGTGGTACAAGCGACTATGGGTTCACTGGCCAGAGTATCTATAGTTTACACCAATTTAGAAACCTATTTAAAACAGGTTAAATCTCCGGTTTACGGTGCATTTATGGATGGCAAACCGGTTTATAAGTTGGTATTGCCACAAAATGCCGTGTTGATTATGGGTAATGAGGCCAATGGAATTTCTAATAGTGTACAGGCTTGTGTGAATAATCTTGTTAGTATTCCAAAATACAATAGTACGGCAACAGTAGAAAGCCTAAATGTAGCCACAGCAACGGCTATTTTGTTAAATGAATTTAGGAGAGGCGTGTGATGCGAGGAATGTAATGATACGAATACAATAAGATGGCACGTATAGGCAATATAGAAAAATGTTGTTTACGGCTTTTGAAAACGGTAAAACTACTCAAATGTTAAGTTTAAAAACACACCGCGAGTACCAAAATAATCTATGGGTAATGTCCAAGGGCTTGCCGGATTATCATCCGGAATGATTTCATTGTTAATGGCAAAAATACCGCGAATGGATGGTGAAAATTTAAAATAGGGCAGGTAAAAATCTACCCCCAAGCCTACCTCATACATAAAATTGCTTCGCTTCATTCTAAATTCGCCTTCAAAATTGTCATCTTTATTGGCTTGATTACTGGAAAAATTAAAATCATACGATACTCCACCAATGACAAATGCAGCAAAATTATCTAAACGGTTGGTTCTTAATTTTACCAATAACGGCAGCCTAAAATAAGTGCCGGGCACTTTACGAATACGGTCTTGTTCAGTATCAGGAATAGTGGGATTATGAAATGTAAGTACTTTGTTATTGCTGGATAACCCGGGTTCAAAACGCAGATTAATATTATTGTGTAAACGATAATCGAGTACTAAACCTATATTAAAACCAATTTTATTTTCTACTTCAATCAGAGAATTGGGCAATTCATAACTTATCTTAAAACTTTTTTTGTTAACACCCAGATAATATCCAAAATGAAACTGCTTTTCGTCAAAATTTGGCAAATGTTCTATTCGGTCTTTTTGTGCAAATCCGGAAATATTGCATAAAAAAAGTAGGCATATCAGAAGAAATAATAACCTTTTCATGCTTCTACTATTTGTAATTTATTATAAATCAATTTTTTACATTATTTCGTTGCAGTGTAAATAGATGCCACTCCAAAAGTTAAGGGTTGGTTAGATGTATTATTAAACCCATTTTTTCTTAAAATATTGTTGAACTTTTCTCCATAAGGAAAAGCTGCTGCAGATTCCGGTAAATATTCATAGGCTCGTTTGTCTTTTGAGAGTAATTTTCCCAAGGTAGGAATTACGTATTTAGCATAAAACTTATAACCTTGCTTTACCGGGAATTTTTCGGGTTGTGAGGTCTCTAAAACCACAAAAATACCATTGGGAGCTAAAACTCTGTAAATTTCTTGCAGCCCTTTATCTAAATTTTCAAAATTTCTTACCCCAAAACCTACCGTAATGGCATCAAAAGTATTGTCCTCAAAAGGCAAATTTTCTGAATCGCCCTGTACCATTTCTATCAGATGAGATAAATTTTTTGCCTTAATCTTTTTTTTACCCACAGCTAACATCCCTGCCGATAAATCCAGACCTATTATTTTTTTTGGATGTAATTTTGCTAACATAATTGCAAAGTCTCCGGTACCGGTGGCGATATCTAAAATATATTGCGAATTTTTTTTACTAATGATTTTTACTACCTTTTTTCGCCATTTTATATCCAAACCAAAAGTCATAAGCCTGTTTAGAGAATCATAATTCCCGGACACCTTATCAAACATGGTTTTAACCTGCTCTTTCTTAGAGCTTTGCATGTTTTTGTAAGGTGTTACTTTCTCGTGCATAAAAGGATAAAAATTTTTGACAAAGATACACATCTGGCATAAAAAACAATATTATTTGGCTAAATGCTTGACAAGGGCATGCCTGATATTGTATATTTGCCTCCGTTTGCCCTAAAAATGCTGAAATTCAAAATAAAAGCAGAGTTTCAAAAAAAATAATTTAGCCTTAAAATTTGAAAGATTAGTCAAACGCGATATGTGAATTCTAAGAGCGTATGGTTAAGTTATTATTAAACTAAACATTCAAAAATCAAAAATATAAACTTTCAGAAAAATGAAATTATCACACTTTAAATACGATTTACCGGAAAAATTATTAGCAGAATACCCGTCAGAAGTAAGAGATGAAGCCAGATTAATGGTATTAAACAGAAAAGACCAGACCATAGAACATAAATTATTTAAAGATTTAGTAAATTATTTTGAAGAAGATGATGTAATGGTGTTTAACAATACCAAAGTATTTCCGGCCAGATTGTTTGGGAATAAAGAAAAAACCGGAGCCAGAATAGAAGTTTTCTTACTCAGAGAGCTTAATCCCGAAACACGTTTATGGGATGTTTTGGTTGATCCTGCCCGTAAAATAAGAATAGGTAATAAGTTGTTTTTTGGAGAAAATGAAGATTTAGTAGCAGAAGTTATTGATAATACTACATCTCGTGGCAGAACCCTTCGTTTTTTATTTGACGGAGCTTATGAAGACTTTAGAAAAAAATTAAAAGAACTGGGTCAAACACCACTGCCAAAATACATTAAAAGAGCAGTAGAGCCTTTAGATGAAGAGCGGTATCAAACAATTTATGCCAAACACGAAGGAGCCGTAGCTGCCCCTACTGCGGGTTTACACTTCTCAAAACATTTATTAAAACGCTTAGAGATAAAAGGCGTGGACTTGGCAGAAGTAACACTACATGTAGGTTTGGGCACTTTTCAGCCGGTAGAAGTAGAGGATTTATCCAAGCACAAAATGGATTCTGAAGAAATATACATCCCCGAAATTGCGGTAAAAAAGATAAACAAAGCCATAGATAACAACAGAAGAATTTGTGCAATAGGCACTACAGTTATCCGTACACTGGAAAGTTCCGTATCTACGGATGGGCATTTGAATAAATACAACGGGTGGACTAATAAGTTTATTTTTCCGCCTTATGAGTTTAACATTGCCAATGCAATGGTGACTAATTTTCATACCCCAAAATCTACTTTAATGATGATGACTTCTGCTTTTGCCGGACACGATTTTCTAAAAGAGGCTTATGCCGAAGCCATTAAAGAGAAATACAAGTTTTATTCCTATGGCGATGCTATGTTAATTCTTTAGAATTAACCCGAATTATTCATGTAAAGTTAAACCAACGGATTTCATTTTAATGATATTCATGTGTTTAGACTTGGTATAATATTTAGAAATAACAAAAAAAGCAGTTTGTAATTCAATTACAAACTGCTTTTTATTTCTTCTGATAAGAAAATATTTGCTATTTCTTATTTACATCTTTAATGTAATTTTCCAATGCCATTGACATAGATGGATTTTCCTTAGTTGGTGCCGAAATATCTACCCGTAAGCCCGCTTCTTCAGCAGCTTTATTGGTAGAGTTGCCAAAAACAGCTATTCTGGTATGATTTTGCTCAAAATCCGGAAAATTTTCAAATAGTGATTTTATACCGCTTGGGCTAAAGAAAACCAACACGTCATAATAAACATCCTTAAGGTCAGATAAATCACTAATTACGGTCTTGTACATAATAGCTTTTGACCATTTGATACCTGTTTCATCCAGCATTTTAGGAATTATGGCTTTTAACTTATCCGAACACGGCAGTAAAAATTTTTCGTCTTTATGCCTCTTTATAATTTTTATTAAATCGGCAAAAGTACGTTGGCCTACATAAATTTTTCTTTTTCTATAGACCACATATTTTTGTAAATAATAAGCAACTGCTTCGGATTGGCAGAAATACTTCATGCTATCCGGTACTTTAAACCGCATTTCTTCAGCTATTCTAAAAAAATTATCCACCGCATTCCTGCTGTTTAAAATAATGGCTGTAAATTGGGATAAATCAATTTTCTGATTGCGTACTTCCCTGGCAGTTAAGCCTTCTACATGTATAAACGAACGAAAGTCTATTTTAACTTTCTGTTTATCTGATAAATCGTAGTAAGGAGACTGTTCTGTGCTGGGTGCAGGTTGTGAAACTAAAATAGTTTTTACTTTCATAAAATAAATACCTTTTTAAATTTAGTATTCAAAAAATACACATATTTATATTAAGAGCTTTATAGCAATTAAAATAGGTGCAATTTCAAGGGTGCAAAGGTACAAAATAAAATAGAAAAAATTACCAAAAATAAACTTTTGATTATTTTTAACAAGTAATGCATAATAATACAACAATAGAATAACGGAGAGTATCAGCAATAACTTAGCAAAGAAAGGGGCTTTAAAGTAAAAGCTAATTACCACTACAGGAAATATGATCATACTAAAATTACTCATATAGCCTATTTTTAAATAGGTAAAATATGCCTGTTTAGATTCTAATTCAAATAATGAACCCAATATTACGCCCAGTATTAACCGGATAGAAAAGAACCCCAATACAAGCCCAAAAATAAAAAAAAACTGTAATAAAGGATTGGTATGAAGTACTACATTTTCAATTTCTAATAGTGCCAGAATCAGAAAAGACATTATAATTACAAAAATTAAATAAAAAACAATGTTAAATGTACTTAGTAAAAGAGGAGCTGTTTTAGAATAGCTATTGATGTAGCTGTTATTTGAAAGAATTTGCTGTACCCGGATAAATCTATCACTGTATTTTAATTTGTTTAAAATAATTAAGGTAATTACTATAAGCAGTATGATGGTAATCCAATCATTAGATTCAAAATTTCGCTCCAAGGCTTCTAACATAAAAATACTGCTTTTATTTAATAACAAAATTAGTCAATTTTTATTTTACCTTTGTGCTTCAAAGTTTATAAATGCAAGATACACTTGTAATCATTCCTACTTTTAACGAAAAGGAGAATATTGAAAATATCATAAGGGCAGTTTTTGCGTTGGAAAAACTGTACCATATATTAGTGGTGGATGATAGTTCCCCGGATGGTACGCCATCTATTGTACAGCGGTTACAATCAGAATTTTCAGGAAAGTTGTATTTGGAAACCAGACAGCATAAAGGTGGCTTAGGAGGAGCATATATCCATGGTTTTAAATGGGCTTTGGCTAGGGGTTACCAATATATTATTGAAATGGATGCAGATTTTTCCCATAATCCTAAAGACCTGATAAGACTATACAAAGCCTGTGCCCATTACAATGCTGATGTAGCCATAGGTAGCCGTTATTCTAAAGGCGTAAATGTGGTAAACTGGCCTATGAACCGTGTTTTAATGTCGTATTTTGCCTCTAAATATGTAAGATTTATTACCGGAATACCGGTGCACGACACCACAGCCGGTTTTGTTTGTTACAAACGTAAAGTTTTGGAAGCCATAAATCTGGATAAAATAAAATTTATAGGATATGCTTTTCAAATAGAAATGAAATTCAAAGCCTGGAAACACGGTTTTAACATAAAAGAAGTTTCGGTTATTTTTAAAGACAGGACATTGGGTAAATCAAAAATGGACAGTTCTATTATTGGAGAGGCTATTATTGGAGTGATTAGAATGAGATTTAAAGGATTGCCCAAGTAAAATTTTCAAAATTTTTTAGGTTTAATTAGGTCAAACAGTTAATTTATAAGATAGATAAGTTAAAAAGACCTAAATAAGTTCAAATATAAAAAATGTTTAATTTTTAAATCAATGAATAAAACATTAATTAAAAATATAAATTTGGTCAATGAAGGAAAAGTTAAAAAAACTGATGTACTCATAGTTGGAAAATATATTGAGAAAATTGGAAATATAGCTGTAACCGATAATAATACAACAGTTATAGACGGATTGGGTAAATATCTTATTCCGGGGGTTATAGATGATCAGGTGCATTTTAGAGAACCCGGGCTTACACACAAGGCTACTATAGCTTCGGAGAGCAGGGCAGCGGTTGCTGGTGGAATTACTTCATTTATTGAAATGCCCAATACCGTCCCTCAGGCTACTACTCAGGCTCTTTTACAGGATAAATTTGATAGGGCAGCTTTGACTTCCTATGCCAATTATTCCTTTATGTTTGGCGGTACCAATGACAATTTAGATGAACTGTTAAAAACAGACTCGCAAAAAGTAGCGGCTATTAAGCTGTTTTTGGGTTCATCTACAGGAAATATGTTAGTGGATGACGAAGAGGTTTTAGAAAAAATATTTTCTTCTACCAAAATGCTTATTGCTGTACATTGTGAAGATGAAACCACTATCCGCGATAATCTGGCTACTGCAAAAGCGGTTTATGGCGATAATATCCCCATGGCTATGCATCCTAAAATAAGAAGTGAAGAAGCCTGTTATATTTCTTCATCAAAGGCGGTGGCTTTAGCCAAAAAAACCGGAGCCAGATTGCATGTTTTTCATTTATCAACTGATAGGGAAACGGTTTTGTTTAGAAATGATATTCCATTAGAAGAAAAACAAATTACCGCCGAAGTATGTATTCATCATTTGTGGTTTGATGACAGTTTTTATAACGAAAAAGGCTCTTTTATAAAGTGGAATCCGGCTGTAAAAACCGCCAAAGACAAAAAAGGGCTGTGGAAAGCCTTATTAACAGATAAAATAGATGTTATAGCCACAGACCATGCCCCGCATACCATAGAAGAAAAACGCCAGGTTTACACAAAGGCTCCCAGTGGAGGCCCATTGGTACAACACGGTTTGCTGGCCATGTTAGAAAGTGTACATCACGGTATTCTTACATTAGAAAAATTAGTGGAAAAAATGTGTCATAATCCGGCAATTCTGTTTCAAATAGAAAAAAGAGGTTATGTAAGAGAAGGCTATTATGCGGATTTGGTGTTGCTGGACCTTGATGCTCCGCAACAGGTAACCAAAGATAATATTTTATACAAATGTGGGTGGTCTCCCTTTGAGGGAACCGTATTTAAATCGGCGGTAACGCATACATTTGTAAATGGAAAATTGGTGTATTACAATGGCCGGGTTAGTGAAGAAAGGCATGGAATGCAGCTGACTTTTGAGAGGTAGGTTTTTTGAATAGGTTTTTAAATCAATCCTTTTTCCTCAAAATATTGTACTACAGCTTCTTTCATAAGTACAGATTGTTCTCCGGGTTTTAGAAAAGGCAGTTGCTCTTTTACCATATAATGCGGCCAACCTTCCTTATCAAAAAAATCAAATTGGTAGTATCCGTAGGGTTCCAGTAGGCGGCAAATGGCAATGTGCATCAGGTTAATCTTCTCGTCTTTTTTAAAACGGCGGTGGCCCTGCCCCAATTCTTCTACACCTATTAGATAGATAATGCCGTCTAAGTCTATTATATTCCCATCTGCAAATTTATCAGATAGTTTTTTCTGAATGGTTTCCCATTTGTGTTTTAAAATATTGGTTACAGCCATTAAATCATTTATTCCAGTTTATAAATCTCCATAATTCTATTTAAAATACTGTCAAAATCTATTTTAAGGTCAATAAGTTTTCCGGTAAATATATCAAATACCCAGCCGTGTATTTTTAATTCACCTTTCCGGTAAGCTCTTTGTACTACAGCCGTTTTTAATAAATTGATACATTGCTCTTGAACATTTAGTTCTACCAATCGGTTATATTTTTTAGTCTCATCGGCAATCGCATTTAATTCATTGCTATGTTGCCTGTAAACATTTCTTATATTCCGTAACCAAGGGTTTAAAATCCCCAAATCTGCTGACTGCATAGCCGCTTTTACTCCACCACAACCGTAATGGCCACAAACTATGGCGTGCTTTACCCCCAGATATTTTACCGCATAGTTTACTACAGACATAACATTTAAGTCTATGCTTATAACCATATTTGCAATATTCCTATGTACAAAGACATCACCGGGAGACAGCCCCATCAGTTCCTCGGCAGATACCCTACTGTCTGAGCAGCCTATGTAAAGCAAATCAGGATTTTGCCCACTCCCCATTTTATCAAAATAAGCAGGGTCTTCATTTAGTTTTTGGGTAATCCATTCTTGGTTGTTTTTAAAAACGTTGGCTAATTTCATAAAATTTTATTTAATGATTAATTATAGGCCATAAAGCATTAAGAGAGTAATTTATCCGCAAAATAATTGAGCATTTTCTCTAACTCATCAAATTTACGTTCTTTTAATTCAATATCAGTGAAGCCTGGTAAATGCTTTGCAAAAAATATATGGTTATTAGACATTTCAAACAAATTGGTAGCGTAAGCATTTGGATATTTAAACTCAGGATTAATTTCCGTTACCACTTTAGATATTAATGTTACCAACTGTTTGTAATTTCTAAAAAAGCCCTTGGCATTTTCCGCTTCAACTTTTTTTGTATAATATGTTTTAACACCTTCTGCAATCACAACCTTGTGTAATATACTTTCGTTGATATAATCTACCGAAGGATTTTCAAAAGTTGCCGATACCAGAGCATTTATAATTATTCTCAATTTTTGCCTTGGGTCTTTAATGTTTAAGGTATTTACTGTAATCAGATAGCTTACCCATTCCCAGTACCACGATACCAGATAAATCAATAATAAGTGTTTATTCTCAAAATATCTGTAAACAGAAGATTCCGTAGAATTAATTCTTTTGGCCAATTTTTTAAAATTAAAAGCCTCAAAACCTATTTCGTTGATTAACAATATACTTTGTTGAAGAATTTTACGGCCTAATGCAGAACTCTGAGGATCTTTTAAAAACATGCCTTCATTAGGAGAAATAACAATTTTTACGCTCATTAAGTTTTATTTGAAGAACAAAGTTAGTTATTAATTATAAATAGTATATTTTTGATAGTAATTATTGAAAAAAAAGGAGGTTTACTATTAATTATAAAAGTATTATTTATATTTGTAACATCAAATCATTTAAGGATTAAACGTAATTCCTACAATGGTAAGATTAAAAATTATGAAATGAGCATTAACAAATTTTATCATTTCTTCACAAGAGGCAATGTGTAAAATTTTTAATGTGAGAACAAAGGAGTTACATTCATTCTCAATTTTATAATTTATTTTCAATTAACTACTAAAATTTATAAGGTATGAAAAACACTATTAGATTATTTACATTACTTTTTGTATTGGTTTCTTTGTTCAGTTGTAAAGAAAAAGTTGAACAAACTAATGCTCCTGCTGTAACAGAACCGGAAGTGGCAGAGCCGGTTTTGGTATCAAAAGTATTAACTTCTGAAGATCAGTCAGCTCTATCTCCTGATAAGGTAATTACTGCTTTTAAAGAAGGAAACGAACGCTACATGAATAACGATTTAACACCCAGAGACCTGCCGGTACAGGTAAAAAACAGTACCGGAGGCCAGTATCCACAAGCTGTTATACTTTCTTGTATTGATAGCCGTGTACCCGTAGAACATGTTTTTGATCAGGGAATAGGTGATGTTTTTGTAGCACGTGTAGCCGGAAATGTTTCTGATGAAGATATATTGGGCAGTATGGAATACGCTTGTAAAGTAGCTGGTTCTAAACTGGTATTGGTTATGGGACACGAACATTGTGGAGCGGTAAAAGCGGCTATAGATAATGTTAAAATGGGTAATATTACTGCTTTGTTATCAAAAATAAGGCCTGCAGTACTTCAACAATCTGATTACGATGGAGAAAAAACATCTAAAAACAAAGAATTTGTAGCTAAGGTAGTGGAAGGAAATGTTGAAAATACCATAAACGAAATAAGAAAAAACAGCCCTATTTTAAAGGAAATGGAGGACAATGGAGAGATAAAAATAGTAGGAGCTGTTTATGATTTGGATACCGGAAAAGTTGATTTTAGGTAATAAACTCATCTTCAATTTTTGTTTTAAACCGGAAATAAAATTTGTTCAGATAAGTTCTAATTTTCATTTGTTAAATAGAAAAGGAGTTTTTTTAGCTCCTTTTTTTTTAACGCTATTTTTTTCATCATAAACTGGTTTAAACCGATTCCATTACATTATAATAGAAAAGACACCTTGAATTAGCTATTTTTCATATATTTTTGTAGGATAAGCATTCAGATTAAAATATTAAGGATATGTACGGCAAAATAAAAGAACACCTAAAAACAGAACTACAACATATAAAAGACGAAGGCCTTTTTAAAACAGAGCGAATAATTACTTCTCCGCAAGGTGCAGAAATAACCATAGAAGGCGGTAAAAAAGTGCTTAATTTTTGTGCTAATAATTATTTGGGATTGTCCAATCATCCCGAAGTAATTCAAGCCGCTAAAGATGCTATGGATACACATGGTTATGGAATGTCTTCGGTGCGGTTTATTTGTGGTACACAGGATATTCACAAAAAATTAGAGAAAAAAATAGCAGATTATTACGGTTTTGAAGATACCATACTCTATGCTGCCTGTTTTGATGCCAATGGTGGTGTCTTTGAACCGTTGTTGACTAAAGAAGATGCAATTATTTCAGATTCGCTCAATCACGCCTCTATTATTGATGGCGTAAGGTTATGCAAGGCCGCACGATACCGTTATGAAAACAACAACATGGCCGATTTAGAAGCCCGGTTAAAAGAAGCAAACGAAAACGGAGCACGGTTTAAGATAATTGTTACCGATGGGGTTTTCTCTATGGACGGCATTGTAGCCAACTTGGATAAAGTCTGTGATTTAGCCGATAAATATGATGCTTTAGTTATGGTTGATGAATGCCATGCCACAGGATTTATTGGCGAAACCGGAATAGGTACCTTAGAGCTTAAAAATGCACTTAAACGTGTGGATATTGTTACCGGAACGCTGGGAAAAGCACTGGGTGGGGCACTGGGCGGCTATACTACGGCAAAAAAAGAAATTATAGAAATGCTGCGGCAACGATCCAGGCCTTATTTGTTTTCCAATTCTCTTGCTCCGGCTATAGTAGGAGCATCCTTAAAAGTTTTTGAACTCTTAGAAAAAGACAATTCCTTACGGGATAAGGTAAAGGAAAACACCAGATATTTTAGAAAAGGTATGAAAGCCGCCGGCTTTGATTTAATAGGTGCTGATGCTGCTATTGTACCGGTAATGCTATATGATGCCAAGCTTTCACAAGATATGGCAAATGCCCTGTTGGAAGAGGGTATCTATGTAATCGGATTTTTCTTTCCGGTAGTACCAAAAGGTAAGGCTAGAATTCGGGTTCAACTATCTGCTGCTCATACAAAAGAGCAACTGGATAAAGCAATTGCTGCTTTTACCAAGGTAGGTAAGGCGTTGAGGGTAATTGCGTAAATTTTAATTATGAGTACCATTAGAATTACCAAACATTTTGATTTTGAAACCGCACACGCCCTTTACGGTTATGACGGAAAGTGCAAAAATATTCACGGCCATAGTTATCAATTGTATGTAACGGTTATGGGCCAGCCCATTAAGGACGCCAACCATGTAAAATATGGAATGGTGATAGACTTTGGCGATTTAAAACGAATTGTAAAATCAGAAATTGTTAATGTTTTTGACCATGCCACTGTGTTGAATGCCAATTCGCCTCATAAGGGCTTGGCAGCCCAAATAGAAGCCCATTCCTCAAAGGTGATTCTGGTAGATTACCAACCCACCAGTGAAAATATGCTTGTTGACTTTGCCGATAGGATACAAACAAAATTACCGGATAATGTAAAATTACATTCATTAAAACTCTGCGAAACCAATAGTTCTTATGCGGAATGGTTTGCTGCAGACCAAAATACTTAGAGTTAACCCGGATTATATTGATGAAATAATCCGGGTTAAATAATTAGACTTGGTATTACCATTTAAAATCGCAAAACAGTACCCACTAAGAAATTAGTAGTGGCTTGCGGATAATAACCCGTGCCTTCTATGGTAGTAATGCTACCGGGATTTGACCAGGTATCGTTATAGGTATAATAATATCCGTTAGACACATATTTTTTGTTAAAAATATTGTTCACTAATCCGGTAATTGTGATGGATTCAAAGATTTTAGAGGGCTGCCATTGATATTGAATATTAAAATCGGAGACAAAATAGTCGTCTAGTTTAGATACCGGAGACTCTGTATTACTCATAAACTGTTCACCTACATATTTGGATAACAAAGTAATTTGTAAGTTTTTTACAGGGCTGTAAGCCAATACATTACTGGCAACAATATTCGGTGAATAGGAAATATCTGTTTCTCCGAGGTTTTTTATTTCTCCATTTATTTCTGTTACAAAATCCATGTTTTTACTACTGCTTAAAGCAATATTAGGCTGCCAAACCAATTTTTTACCCAATTCTACCAAAGCATCTACCTCTAAACCAACTCTATAGCTTTTACCACTATTGGTTCTAACAGGGGCTCCCACATCGTCTATTTGGCCGGTAAGAACCAACTGGTCTTTGTAAAACATACCATAAACATTAGTGTTTAATTTTATTTTATCGGTATCAAAACGCCATCCTAGTTCTATATCGTGTAGCTTTTCAGCGGTATCAATATTGTTTTCAAAGTCGTTTCTTCTGGGTTCCCGTTGGGCTTTGGCATAAGAAAGGTACAATTGATTTTTGTGATTTGCCACATAGGTTATACCAACTTTTGGATTAAAAAAATTAAATTGGGTATTTACTTTAAGCGGCACTAAATCCGAAGTAATTCCATCTGTTTTATAGTGGATAAACCGGCCTTGTACATCTGCAAATAAACTCCAATCATTATTCAGTTTATAAGTGGCTTTTGCAAACAGGTTGCTTTCTTTTTTATTGCCGTTACTTTCGTAATACCGATCTCTTATTTCAGCATTAGAAGCGTATTGTGCCCAGATGATTTCGCCGTAATGATCATTGGTATAATAACTGTATGTTCCGCCAAAAATAAGGTCTAATTGTTCATTTTTATAGTTAACATTGGCCGTAGCTACATAGAAATGATTATCTAACCATCGCCGTCTGATAATATCGGTTTTATCTATGGTTTCATTGCCAATGGTAATAGGCTCTAATTGGTATTCCTCAAAACCTTCGTCTTCTTTGTATTGTTCATAATAACCTTTTCCACGTGTGTAATTCAACCCAATGTTTGAAGACCATCTGTTGTTGTACCTTTCTGACCAATGGAGTTGGTAATGATCTTGTTGATAATTGTCTATTTCATTGTCATAAAATTTTTCATTACCGTCATCATCATAATACAATCCGGATGGATTATACTTTCTGTCTTCTTCCAATTGTTCTTTGGTAATACCCTCCCAGGCTTGGTAGGTAATTTCCTTTCCGCCAAAAGTCAAGGCTTTAATCAACGTATTCCTATCGCGGTAAGCCGCTTGTAAGAAATAAGATTTTAGGTCTGATGAAGCTCTGTCAATGTAACCGTCAGACGAAATTTTTGACAACCTTCCGGATACTTCAATAAAATCATTAATAAGCCCGGTACTGAATTTTACATGGTGTTTTTTGGTGTTATAAGAGCCAAAACTACTGCCTATTTCCGCATAAGCATTGTGTGAAACTGCATCAGTTAAAATATTTAAGCTGGCTCCAAAAGCTCCCGCCCCATTTACCGAAGTACCTACGCCCCGCTGAAGCTGTAAACTCTCCGTAGAGGAGGCAAAATCCGGCAAATTGACCCAAAAAGTGGTATGGCTTTCGCTGTCGTTATACGGAATACCGTTTATGGTTACGTTAACGCGGTCTGCATCGCTGCCCCTTACACGAATACCGGTATAGCCTATGCCGGCTCCCGCATCTGAAGTGGTAACTACGCCGGGAAGATAATTGAGCAAAATAGGCATATCTTGCCCCAGATTTCGTTTGCTAATCTCTTTTTGCGTAATGTTACTATGCGTAATAGGTGAAGTAGCATTAACCCTAACCGCTCTTACCACTACTTCATTGAGTTCTTCGGTTAAAATAGTGTCTTGTTTTTGTTCCTGAGCAATAGACAGATGTACGGAGAACAAAGCCATACACCCAATAAATAATTTTTTCATCGATTAAAAATGTTTTAATCAAATAAAAAGAGGCAATTATTCTTTTGGTGAATTATTATTAATTGGCATGGAGTATAATCTCATTCATGCCAACCCTTATTCCGATGCATTGTATGTTACGATTAGAACCTTTGCAAAAGTGTTTTATCACTAAGCCAATTCTGAGGCTTAATTTTTCGCAAATTCTTCGCTAAAAATGTCCACCGGACACTTTTTTTAATGCTCGGTTCCCTAAACAGCATTACCTGTTCCAGGTTCAATGGGTTTAATCTCAGCCTTTTTAAGTACAGAGTGCGGATTAATGTGTAACTACTTCCGCCTACAACTTATAAACTTAATAAAGCACCCCTTTGTGAGATGAGGCAAAGATAGGAAGTATTTTATGATTTTACATTTTTATTTTCCACTTTTTAGTATTTGACTTGAAAATAATTCCATATTTAACGGATACAAAATTCATTATAGATACAATAGAAGTATTTTGAGATTTATTAACCATTAATAGATAACTCAAACCTCCGGTTTTATCCTGTTCGCTTTCTTTTCTGCCTGATGTTTTTTATTCTTTAACCGTTTTTGTACCGCTTTTTTTGTGGGTTTAGTGGCTTTTCTGCGTTTGGGTTTTTTAAGTCCGGATTTTATAAGTGCTAAAAATCTGCCTATGGCAATTTCCTTGTTTTTATGCTGGCTGCGAGTCTCGTCGCAGAATAGTATTAAGGTCTTGTTATTGGTAAGTTTTGTAGCGATATTTTTATAGAGTAATTGTTTTTGGCTGTCGGTTAGCACCTCAGAATCAGATACATCAAAAGAGAGTTCTATTTTAGAGGAAACCTTATTTACGTGTTGCCCACCGGCACCACTGCTACGTACTGCTTTAAAAGAAAGTTCTTTGATGAGGTTTTCCGGGTTCATAATGCTCTAATATAGTATTTTTTCATAGAATACTCTCAGGTAATTAACTTACAAACCTGTGAAACGCTTCAATGTTCTCCTGACTACCTTGGATATATAACAAATCGTTTTGATAGATTTTATCTGTGGGATGGATTTCATTGACCATTTTATCACCACGTGAAATGGCCAAAACACTGATGCCGTGTTTGGCTCTTATTTTGGCATCTTGTAAAGTTTTTCCGTTGATTTTACTACTGTCGCTGTTTATCCTTACACAAGTAATATTAAAATCAGGAATTGTAGTATTTTTAATGGTTTTGGGCAGTTTTTTCTTCATTTGGAACAATTCATAGTAACCTGACCGGAAGTAATCTTCCAAATGGGTGATATTATCTTCCGGAATAAGAAAATTGTGCAATACTCTGGAAAATATTTCAATAGAAGTTTCAAACTCTTCGGGAATTACATCATCGGCACCCAAAGCTATTAACTCTGATATTTCTTTTACATATCGTGTCCTTACCAGCACATAAACCGATTGTGAAATTTCTCGAATATTTTTAATAATGGTATGGGTGGCATCTGCATCAGAAATAGAAATTACTACTGCTCTGGCTCTTTCAACATGTAAGGTTTCCAAAATATGTGGTAAGGTAGCATCGCCAAAGAAAATGGGAATTTCATCAGTTTTAGCTTTTTTTACCATTTCTGCATTGAGTTCTACTACAACGTACGGAATATTGGCGTAATTAGCCGCTTTGGCCAGATTGGAGCCGTTTATCCCATAGCCAACAATAATTAAATGATTGTCTAATTCGTTATCAACGGTGGTTTCTATTGCACTTTCATCGATGGATTTATCTTTAATTTTTCGCCCCAGTTTGGTTTTTAAAAATTTATCGGCAATAGTGTGGGAAAACATAATTACAAATGGGGTTAAAATCATGGAAACGATAGAAACCGCCAGAAAATACTGGTTGGTTTGTTCAGTTAACAAGTTGTATTGTATCCCGATTTTAGAGAGAATAAAGGCAAATTCTCCTACTTGAAATAACGACAGCCCGGTTAATAAAATAGTGCGGGGTGGGTAATTTAAAACAGCTACGGCAATGGAGGTAGCCACTGTTTTTATGAAAAATACAGCAGCTACAATTAGTAGAACAATACCAATTTTGGCAAAAAAGAATTGTAAGTCTAACAGCATGCCTACTGATATAAAAAAGATACTGGTAAACAATTCCCTAAAGGGTAGAATTATACCGGTAGCCTGATGGCTGTATTCGGATTCTGAAATAATAATTCCAGCTAAAAAAGCTCCCAAGGCCAGTGATAGCCCTGCTTCGGAAGTTAAAAAAGCCACAGCGAAACATATGGCCATAGTAGTGAGTAAGAACAGTTCCTTGCTCTTTGTCCGGGCAATGGCGTGGAGCAATTCCGGTACAATATAACGGGCAGAAACAATAGTTATAATTATCACGATAATTGACTTTACCAATAGTGATACCACACTCATGGTAATATTTTCCGAAGCTCCCGCCAATATGGGCGTAATCAGCATCATAGGTACTACAATAATATCCTGAAAAATAAGAATGGCCAAGGCATTTCTGCCGTGTAGGCGTTTGATTTCGTTTCTGTCTTGTAGAATTTTTAATACAATTGCAGTACTGGAAAGTGAAAACAAAAACCCCACAAAAACCGCTTTTTCAATAGAATTGCCCAAGAAGTAATAAGCCAGTCCGGATATTACAATAGTAATTCCCACCTGAAGCATACCACCTATAAATACGGTTTTTTTTATTGATGCCAGTTGCTTTATAGACAATTCCATGCCAATGACAAAAAGCAATAGAATAACGCCTATTTCAGAAATTACCTCTACTTGATCTACGGCATTGATTAAACTAAACCCATAAGGGCCAATAACAATTCCGGTAATTAAAAAGCCTAAGATGGAGGGTAGTTTTAACCGCTGTAACAGAAATACAATTACAATGGAAAAACCCAGTAGTATAACCAAATCTTGTAAAAGTGGCAGGTGCATAAATAGTTACGATTTGTCAGTTGAGATGAATTGCCGTAAAACGGTTATTTTTTTAAGCGAAAATATAAAAATAAGGTTAATATGTTGGTGTTAAACACTTTTTATTCTCCCATTTTCCTAACAGGGAGTCTGGCGGGATAATCTTGCCGTCACAGGTTAAAAAATTACTTTTATCGTCTTTTTTTAGCATTTTTAATTTGCCGTTTGACAGGGCAGAAAGCAATAGAAAAACCGTCTTTTTTTTAGTGTAAGATTTGTATTTATTACCCAATGTAACACCAACGTTATTGTTATACAAATCCATATCAGACGATGGTTTATCGGGCAACTGCCCATCTTCCAAAGCACCATTTTTAAAGTCTAAATAATTGCCTTTTTCATGTGCTTTGCCCAGTCTTAAGGCTGCCTTTTTACCTATTTTTTGAGACAGGCGAGCCATCCAAAAACCGTGTTTAAAAGCATCCAACCGGCCACCGTTTTTGTCCTTGCCAATAAGCCCCAATTGCTTTATAGAATCAGTTACTTCTAAAGCAGCATTGGATAAAAATGCTGCTTTTTTGGCTTTAAAAGGATGAAAAATAACCCATTTTTTCTCCGGTTTGGATAATTTTTTATAAGATGCTGTTAATTTTGGCGAACAACCTATCAGAAAAAAGTAAACACAAAAAGCACAAAAGTATTTCATGTAAGGGTTTTTATACTTATTACAAATGTATAACTTTGTA
>PDQE01000035.1 GCA_002747735.1 Flavobacteriales bacterium
ATAAGAACTCATTTTGATATTGAAGTGATTTAAACTTTTTGGATTGTAGCGAAATCGAAGATTCACGAACCCATTTAAAAAAACAAAAGAGCCGTGAGCTAAAATTGATGGTTTTGTACCTATATGAAGGCTTTTTTGAGCTGCATTATGGAGCTACGGAAGGGGAAAAAGGAAAAATATGGGTGCAAAACAGCAATTTTTTAGCCAATTTAAAAAAGTTTAAACCACTTCATTAAAACCTGAATTCGATTAATTTTTGATGATTAGGCTACCTTTGTTATTGAATTTCCCGGTTTTAATGTATCCAGATAATTTTTAAATTGCTCTAAGTAATTATAATATACGGCTTTGTTTGTAGTAGTTCTTTTTAAGGTACGTACGCCTTCAAGTGAATTGATTATAAACTCCGCTACTGGTTCTGTATTTATGTGCCGGCATAAGTAGCCATCTTCTATCCCCCGGTATAATAGATTTATAAGAGCAACTTTCCATTCATCTAAAATTGCTTTTAACTGACCGGATAAATCATAATCATTTTCTTCATAAGCTAACCCTACTATAAAATTGGTAAGCGGACTGCCTAATTTATGGTCAAAACTTTTATCATTGATTAACTTTTCCTGAAACAAATCGCTCAGAATAAAAATAGGATTTCCGCTTCGTGTAACCGGCTCTATAAATTCACTGTGAATTTCTTTTTCTATTCGCTCTTTGATAATGGCCTTTACAAAGTGATGTTTATCTTTAAAGTGATAGTAAAATGCTCCTTTGGTTAGTCCGGCTTCTTTTATTATAGCATCAATACTTATAGCGTGATAACCTCTTAGGTTTATCAAAGTATAACCAAAGTCTATTAACCTTTTGCGAGTCAGTTTAGCTTTAATTTCTTGTGTCATAGTTTAAATATCTTATCCTTGTTTATAAAACAATTTAAAAGATAATATTCCTACGGTATAAAAACGGTTTGGTTTGTTTTTAGACATAGAAAAATTTATTTATATAATTGATAAACAATACATTAACTTTTTGGTAACTTATTTAAATACCGGATAGTATGTAAATTATTGTATTTTTGTACGGCTTTTTACCTGCCAACAGGTTTTATTTTATCAATATTTGAATCTTTCAATCCTTAAAACTTTCAATTTCATTTCTAATGAAACTACTGTTAAAAATACTATTTGCATTATTTATAATTGGAATTAGCACAGGATTTATAATGCAATATCTGGGTAACCCAAAACACCAATTGATAATTGGTTTAAGCATTTTATTTTTATCTTTTGTCCTTATGCCGCTGTTTATTTTTTACAGATTTAGAAAGGGTAAATACAAAAAGTATGTCCTTAACAAGGACAGTAATTTATTTGGTTTTAAACAAGAAGCCAAAAAAGACAAAACTTTAAAAGATAAAGGTTAAATTTGTCATTTGTAAATATATTGACTATGTCAAAAGAAAAACCAGTTTTATATTTAAAAAATGCCTCTATTTTTCAGGAGAAAAATCTCATTTTATCAGGTATAAGTATATCTATTTATAAAGGAGATTTTATGTACTTAATCGGGAAAACCGGAAGCGGAAAAAGTAGTTTGATGAAAACCCTCTACGGCGATTTGCCGCTTATAGAAGGCGAAGGGGAAATAGTAGGCTATAATCTACAAAAGCTAAAAGAAAAACAAATTCCTTTTTTAAGAAGAAAATTAGGGATTGTGTTTCAAGACTTTAAACTGTTAAATGACCGTAATGTGTTTGACAACCTGCTGTTTGTATTAAAAGCAACCGGTTGGAAAGACGCTGTTAAATGTAAAGAAAAAATAGATGAAGTATTGGAAAAAGTGGGGATGAAAACCAAAGGTTTTAAAATGCCGTTTCAGCTTTCGGGTGGGGAGCAACAGCGGGTAGCTATAGCCCGGTCTTTATTAAACGATCCGGAACTTATTCTGGCCGATGAACCCACAGGAAACCTGGACCCAAAAACCTCTTTGGAAGTGATGAGTGTATTGGAAGAAATTAATAAAAACGGTAGAACCATCCTAATGGCCACCCACGACTATGCCCTTATTTTAAAATATCCGCATAAAACCATAAAATGTGATGGAGAAAAGGTGTTTGAGGTGGTGTAAATAGTGATAAACTTTTAATATGAAGTATTAAGACGAGTGATTTTTATAAATATATGTTGTCATAGTAATTATGCTCACTTTTTCTTATCCGATGCAGGTTGCCATCGGTTAAATTTTAAATAATGCTCTCTGTACTCATTCCTGTTTACAATTATAATGCTCAGCCATTAGTCTTAAATCTGATGCAAGAATTAGAATTTTTGCAAATTCCTTTTGAAATTCTTTGTTTTGACGATGCTTCTACCATTACTTTCCAAGAGAATAAAAAGCTCAATAAACTTGCCAAGGTACACTATCACTTTTTAGATGAAAATATTGGCAGAAGCCGTATCAGAAATAAAATGGCAGCTATAGCCAAGTATGACTGGCTATTGTTTTTAGATGCAGATGTGCTGCCGGTAAACCGTGAATTTATAAGCCTTTATCTTAATTTTATAAAGGGTAATCACAGTGTTATTTGTGGGGGGATTGATTATAGAAAAAGTGATAGAAATAAAAGCAATAGTTTGCGATATTTATACGGTACAAAAGTGGAGGCTAAATCTGCCGCAACCCGAGCCATGAAACCTTATAAATGGTTTTCCACGGCTAATGTATTGCTAGCCAAATCTGTTTTTTCATCAGTACAATTTTATGAAGAATTGCAAACCTATGGGATGGAAGACACGCTTTTTTCGGTTGAATTACGAAAAAATAAGCTAGAACCGGTTCACATTAATAATCCGGTATGGCATTTAGGCTTAGAAGATAACACAGTTTACCTGAATAAAACAAAAGAAGCTATTGCAAACCTTTATTTTTTATACAAGAAATCACTTATTTCCCCAACTGACAGCAGGCTCCTAAAAACTGCTCTTCTCCTTAAAAAACGGAAACTGGCTAAGACTTTTGATAGGCTTTTTAATGCAAGAAAAGAAGCCATTGAAAAAAATTTACTTTCAGAAAAACCAAAGTTGTATCTTTTTAATTATTACCGTTTGGGCTTGCTTAACTCCTTATTTCTTTGTGGATATTATGAATAAAAGGGATTAGTTTTTTGCTTTCATTCTCCCAACAAAGAATTTCACCTGCTACGGCACAATTTTCTTTTTTAAGGTTATAATCTTCGGTGTTTTCAAATATGGCTTTTATCCGGATTGCCATTTTACGTGGATTTACTTCTTCTATGAGCCAACCCACATCGTATTTTCTTATAATTTTTGAAACTTCAGGCCTATGGGTCGCAAAAATGGGCGTTTTAGCTTGGATATAGTCAAATATTTTATTAGGCAAACTGTATTCATAATTTAGGTTAGTGCCTTTATCCAAAGATAAACCCAAATTCGCTTTTGTAGTATAAGCCATCAAATCATTATAAGACAGCTTGTTTATAAAATAAACACAATTTTCCAGTTGTAAGCTTTTGGCTAATTTCTTCAGGTATGGAAAAACATCGCCACTTCCTATGATAAAAAGTATGGCATTCTCTAAATACTGCATCATTTGAACCGCTTCTTCTGCTCCCCGGCCGATATTAATACCGGTTCCTTGCAGAATGAGTACTTTTTTATTAATAATGATTTGTTCTACATCAACGGATATGCTTTTGTGCTCTTGTAATTTTAATGCTATGTTTCGTATTACTTTTGGAACAACATTATATTTTTTTTGATAGTAATCAGCAATAGATTTATTTACAGTTATCACATATTTTAGTTTTGGAAAGATGAGTTGCTCTATAAATAGCCAAACTTTTCTAATCCTAGGCCTGTGGGTAAGTTCGGGTATTTCGGTAAAAAGTTCGTGGCTATCATAAACAATTGGTTTTCCGGATATTTTTGCGGCCAAGTAGTTGGGGGCCAAGGTATCTAAATCATTAGCCCACAGTAAGCTCTTTTTGGTAAATAACAACTTAAAAAACAAGCATATAGAATAAGTAGCATAAAATAAAAATCCGCTGCGAAATAGTAATCGCATGCGATAAGTTTTATAGGGCCTGTTTACCGGTAAACTATCCGGCAATTTTCGACCTATTAGCAATACTTTGTATCCGTTTTCCCTCAAAAACATGGCCATTTTGTGTACCCGCTGGTCGGTAACAAGGTCATTGGTTACAGAAATTACAATGTTATTCAAGTTAACAATTTTGGAAAGACAATTCCAAAGATAAAAAAATCCCGCTTTTAATTGCTTAAAAACGGGAAATTGCTATGAAAAAGACGGTGACATTATTGTCACCAGTATTTAATGTCGTATAAGGTAATAAAATCTTACAATTTTTTATAACTATTTCACAATTTTAACGAAAAATTTATCAAAAATCAGGTTTATTAGTGAATTATAAATTCGTTATAAGAAAGAAAAATATAAAAATTAAGTATTTTCAAATGCGAAAAACGCTAAATAAAGCAACCTTATCAGAATAACACTTTAATTAGCGGGCTTATAAGGATAATCTTCTTGATTAATTCCTGTTCCACTAACATATTCATTGTTTACATACTTACCACCTATATTCACACTGTTTTTGTGATAAAAATTGGCAATGCCATGCTTTAAATTGTTCTGCCAGGTACCTTCATAAATGGTGCCATTAGTATAATAATACACACCATATCCACTTCTAACACCGTGGCTGTAGTTGCCGTGGTACTTAGAGCCGTCATTCCAAATATAAGTGCCTATTCCGTGCCTTTCGTCATTTAACCATTGGCCTTCATAGATATCACCATTAGTCCACGTATATTTTCCGTAACCTTCTCTTAATCCGTTTTCCCAATTACCTTCATAGGTACCAGTTTGATATTGCATGGTACCTTTTCCATTGTTACAATTACCGGAAATACATTGCTCTATTATTACGGTAGTATCCTTGCTGATATCTGCCCCTTCATCTGTACTCGCTACATCATTTTGTTGAGCACTGAGTACAAAAGGTGAAGTAAATAAAATAAGTAAAAATTTTTTCATAGTGTACATTTTTTTATTTTTAAACGATAACAAGCGTAAAATAGTATGTAGCTGTTAAAAATAGTTAAAATATTACAAATTGGGATGTAATTATAATAGGAGGCGGAGCCACAGGATTAGGAATAGCCATTGATAGTGCATCACGTGGTTATACAACCTTATTATTGGAACAAGTAGATTTTGCCAAAGGTACCAGCAGCCGAAGCACCAAATTGGTTCACGGTGGTGTCCGTTATTTGGCCCAAGGTCATTTAGACTTGGTAAGAGAAGCCTTGCATGAAAGGGGACTTTTATTAATAAATGCTTCACATTTGGTTAGTAATCAATCATTTATTATTCCCGCTTATTCATGGTGGGATAGGATAAAATACATCCTTGGCTTAAAATTTTATGATTTACTTTCAGGCCGATTGAGCTTCGGAAAATCCTATTGGATTAATCTAAAAAATACGCATAAAGCAGTACCATATTTAAAAAAGGATAAACTCAAAGGTAGCATTTTGTATCACGATGGCCAGTTTGACGATGCAAGACTGGCTTTAAACATGGCTCAAACAGCCATAGAACAAGGGGCTACCGTATTAAATCATTTTGAGGTTACGGGGTTAAAAAAAGATGCAACCGGACAAATCATTGGCGTAACAGCATTAGACAGGGAAACTAATGTTTCTTATAGTTTTAAAAGTAAAGTAATTATAAATGCCACCGGTGTTTTTGCAGATGAAGTTTTAAAAATGGACGATAAAAACAATCCTGATATGGTTCGTCCCAGTCAGGGCATTCATCTGGTAGTAGATAGGTCATTTTTTCCGGGAAACAATGCCCTTATGATACCTAAAACTAAAGACGAAAGGGTATTGTTTATAGTACCATGGCATGATAAACTGCTTATGGGCACCACTGATACACTTTTGGAAAGCCATAGCCCGGAACCTGAGCCGCTGGAAAAAGAAATTGATTTTATTTTAGAAACTGCTAATCATTATTTAACTAAAAAAATATTAAAAACAGACATAAAGAGTGTTTTTGCTGGCCTTAGGCCATTGGCAGCTCCAAAAGATGATACCAAAAAAACCAAAGAAATTTCAAGAAGCCATAAAATACTGGTATCAAAATCAGGATTGATTACCATTACCGGCGGTAAATGGACAACATATCGAAAAATGGCCGAAGACACAATTAACAAAGCTATAGCCATTAGCAAATTGCCTCAAGCACCCTGTAAAACCAAAAAAATAAAATTGCACGGAGCCTTAACCTCACAAAATTTTACCGATCATTTGTATATTTACGGCAGTGATAAACCCAAGTTACTGGATATGATGAAAAAACATCCATATTTAAGTGAGAAATTACATCCAGAATTGCCATATACTATCGCCGAAGTTGAATGGGCAGTAAAACACGAAATGGCAAGAACGGTAGAAGATGTATTGGCACGCAGGGTAAGGTTGCTTTTTCTCGATGCACAGGCTGCAATAGAATCAGCTCCGGTGGTAGCTGAAATTATTGCCCGGACTAATAATTTTGATAAAAATTGGAAAGAGCAACAAATTGAAGAATTTACAGCTTTGGCTAATCAATATTTATTACAAGCTAAATAAAAAAGAACCTTTAAAATTTAATGAAATTTGCCAAACACCGATTTAATAAAACTCAAATTATGCCTAAGTATATACTCGCCTTAGACCAAGGCACTACCAGTTCCAGAGCTATAGTCTTTGACAAAAAGGGAAATATTGTGTCTGTTGCCCAAAAAGAATTTACACAGCATTTCCCAAAACCCGGTTGGGTAGAACACGATGCTACTGAAATTTGGTCTGGTCAGG
>PDQE01000004.1 GCA_002747735.1 Flavobacteriales bacterium
TATTTTTTTAAGCGGATGTATTACATTCTTAGCTATTTCAGCCAATGGCAACAGTACAAATTTTCTTGCTGCCATTTTCGGATGGGGTATAATAAGATTTTTAGTGTTTATAACCGCATCATCATAGAGCAAAATATCAATGTCTATAAGTCTGTCTGTGTATCTTTGCTGACTTAATGTTCTAATTCTGCCTAATTTGGTTTCCACCAAATTAATCACTTCTAATAAATCATTAGGCGAAAGCCAAGTTTGTATTTTACAGCAAATATTTAAAAAATTGTTACCACTAAAACCCCAGGCAGCGGTTTCATAAACAGAAGAAACAGCATTTACACTACCTGCTTTTTTATGTAGTAATTCTATGGCAGCCTGTAGATTATGCAGCTTATTGCCCATATTACTGCCCAGTGAAAGCCATGCGGTTTTGTTTATTTTCATATTGTGGTGCAAATTAATTCAAATAGGCAGATAAACCATATATTTGCATTTCTATTTTTAAGTGTTTTGTAACATAAACAGGAAAAGCAATACGTATAGAATATAAACAAAAAGGAAAAGCTATGACATTTTTAAGAGAACTTTTGGCGGTAATATTAGGAGTATTTATCGCCATGGCCATTATGTTTGTGGTATTTATTGCCATAATTTCTGCATCGGCGTCTTCGTTTGGTGAAGATAAAAAGGTAACAGTAAAGGACAATTCGGTGTTGGAATTAGATTTAGTGAATAATATTAAGGATTACGCCCCTAAAAGCACCGACCCTTTTGCCGATATATTGGACTTAAAAGATGGAAATTTAGGCCTACAAGAGGTGTTAAATGCGATAGAAAATGCCAAAACCGATGACAAAATAAAAGGTATAAGTATAAATTCTTTGTTTATAAATGCCGGTATATCGCAAACCAAAGCAATACGAGATAAATTGGCAGAATTTAAAGAAAGTGGCAAGTTTGTCTATGCATGGGCAGATTTTTATCTGCAAAAAAATTACTACTTAAGTTCAATTGCAGACTCTGTATTTATCAATCCAATAGGCGAAATAGATTTTAAAGGGTTGTCCAGTGAAGTGATGTATTATAAAAATTTACAAGACAAAACCGGAGTAAAAATGGAAGTAATCCGCCAAGGAAAGTATAAGAGTGCCGCAGAACCTTATCTGGATGATAAAATGAGTAAAGCCAACAGGGAGCAAATTGGCTCTTTTTTACACGGAATATGGGATGAACTGCTTATAGGCGTTGGTACAGAGCGAGAAAAAACAGAAGAGGAGCTAAATACTATTGCTGATAGCTTATGGGCCAGAACTCCAAAAATGGCTGTAAACCATAAGATGATAGATGGCGAATTGTATATGGATCAGTACGATGATTTATTGCGAACAAAAATGGGCTTAGATTCTTTAGCCGATCTTGAAAAAGTTACTATTGCCAATTATATTTTAACGGGTAAAGGCAGGATAAAATCTTCCGCAACTGACAAAATAGGTATATTGTATGCTCAAGGGGAAATTATGGATGTAGAAGGCACCATAGATATTATAGGCCCTGAAAAAATAAATGAATCTCTAAAAAAATTACGAGAAGATGACAAGGTAAAGGCGATAGTTTTACGCATCAATTCACCCGGAGGAAGTGCTCTGGCATCAGATAAAATATTACGCGAGGTAGAACTGACCAAAAAGACAAAACCTGTAGTGGTTTCTATGGGAGATGTGGCAGCTTCCGGCGGATACTACATTGCCTGTAAAGCAGATGAAATTTTTGCCCAACCCACTACTATCACCGGCTCCATTGGGGTATTTGCACTTGTTCCTAACTTTAGTAAACTGGCTGATGATATTGGTATAAATGCAGAGCAGGTGAGCACCAACACCCATGCCGTAGGCTATACAGCTTTTGAACCTATGACAGCTAATTTTAAAAAAGTAACCAAAGAGGCAATAGGACGTATCTATAACACATTTTTGAGCCATGTGTCCGAAGGTAGGAATATGACTATTGCCCAAGTGGACAGCATTGCCCAAGGCAGGGTCTGGACAGGTAAACAGGCTATGGAAATAGGCTTGGTTGATGAAATGGGAGGCCTGCAAGAAGCCGTTGCCGCTGCTGCAGAATTAGCAAATATTTCTGATTACCGCCTTGTAAATTACCCCCGATATAAAACAGATTTTTCGGAAGTTTTTAATCCGTGGTCATTTCTTGGAACTAAAAAAGACGAAATTATAAAACAACAAACCGGCGAACCGCTTTTTAAAGTATATAATGAACTAAAAAGAATTACCGGCCAAAAAGGTATTCAAGCCAGAATGCCGTATTTATTGGAGATAAAATAGATAATACGCACAGAGCACAAAGAATTTAAGACAAGAAAAGAAAATTATGCAATTTGATTGTGCTAATGATGTCTTACATATTTTACAAAGCTGTAATTAAATTTATGATTTTCGTCTGCAGGATAACTTTCTCTGCTAATCTCTTTCCAGATAGAAGGGTCTATTGTAGGAAAAAAGGTATCGGCTTTGGGTGTGGCATCTACTAATGTAAGGTCTAAAATATCTGCTATGCCAATAGCTTGTTTGTAAATTTCTCCGCCTCCCAAAATATAGAGGTTTTTTCCGTTGCCTTTTTCTATACCCTCTTTAAGAGAGTGAACAATAGTGCAACCCGGAGCATGGAATTTTTTATTTCGGGTGATAACTATATTGTGACGATTTGGCAGGGGTTTTCCCAGTGATTCCAATGTCTTTCTGCCCATGATTACATCATGTCCGGAAGTAATTTTTTTAAAACGTTTAAGGTCATTGGGCAGGTGCCACAGCAATTGGTTGTCTCTTCCCAAAGCTCTGTTTTTACCAATGGCGGCAATTATAATAATCAAAAGTTGTCGGTTTTTTTTTCAGAAGAAGGGAGTTTGTCATCTGGTGTAATTTTTCCTTCTTTTATAAGTTTACGTTCCAGTTTTTCTGATTTGTCTTCGTGTTTGGCTATTATTTTTTCTGTTTCTACACGTTCCCATTCTTTATTAAAAAACTTATTGGTAATAAACACATTTATAAAATGGAGAATAAATATAACCAGCCATAATGCAACAGCGTATTTAAACCATTCTCCGTATTGTTCCCCAACCTTAAACAAGGTATTAAGAACAATTAAAAAAACGGAACCTACAAGAAAAATGATAAAATGATAATACAGCCTTTTTTTTTGCTTTACTCTGGCTCTGGCTTTTTCGTAAATTTCGTGTTCGCTTTTTTCCATTTAAAAGGTTACATGCTTTTTATCCACTCTTTAATATAACCGGAGTAGTCTTCGGGCTCTAATTGGCTTTCCGCTGCGTCTTTATTATACACTTCCTTGTCTAAAGTATTTAGAATGGCATGTATGGCGTTTAGTTTAGTTACGCTTTCTATTTGGTTAATTCGTTCTAATAAGTGCCGCTTTAATTCTTCTTTTTCCATGATTTTAAATTTAATCGTTCTTCGTCTTAGCTCTTGTAAAATTTGAGCATATTTTTGTATGCGACTACTAAAGTATAACAAATTTATTTTTAAGAAAAATGGTGATATGTTAAAAATATAAAAAAAAATTCATCTAATTTGTTTCTTTATTTAACTAATTAAATGTTAAGATATTAAGAATTTGTTAAATCATATTGGTTTTTGTGAAAAAAAATAGTTCAGATATTATTTCTGCACTATCTTTGCACAAATTTTAAAAAAGATATAAAAATTATTTAAAACGCTAATTATCATGTCAATTAAAAAAAGATTTTTAAAATCTAAACCCGTTTGTAAAGTAACTTTTACGGTTGCTGATGTTGAAGCGGAAAAAGTATCTGTAGTAGGAGACTTTAACAACTGGAAACCCAAAGCTAATCCGCTTAAGAAATTAAAAAACGGGAGCTTTAAAGGGAGTATAGATTTAGAGCAAGGCAATAAATATCAATTTAGATATTTGATTGACGGCAAAACTTATTTAAACGATGACCAAGCCGATGGCTATGCTTATAATGACTTTGCCGGAACAGAAAATGCTGTTTTGGAAGTTTAGTTCTAAACCAAACATAAAAATTTAAAAAATCCCGAATGTCAAAATTGATGTTCGGGATTTTTCTGTACTAATATCAAATCTAATGTATAATTGAAATCCTCTTGAAAAAGAAAAGATTTGTTAATCTGATTATTCAAATTAAACTGCCACAGTTCCTTTAATTCTGGGATGAGGATTGTAGTTTACCAATTCAAAATCATCATACGTAAAATCAAAAATGCTTTTCACCTCAGGGTTTAGTTTCATTTGAGGCAAAGGCTTGGGCTCTCTGGATAACTGCAGCGTTAATTGTTCCATGTGATTATTATAGATGTGGGCATCGCCAAAAGTATGGATAAATTCGCCCGGCTGGTAACCGCAAACTTGTGCCACCATTAAGGTAAGCAGAGCGTAGGAAGCAATATTAAACGGCACACCCAGAAACACATCGGCACTCCGTTGATACAATTGGCAAGATAATCTCCATTTGGCATTTGTTCCGTCTTTGGCGGCCGGAGGAATTACATAAAACTGAAAAAAAGCATGACACGGCGGCAGTGCAGCTTTACCATTAGCCACATTTTCCGAAAATGATTTTGTGGTATCAGGTAAAACCCCGGGGTTCCATGCAGATATAAGCATCCTTCTACTATTGGGATTCACCTTTAAGGTTTGAATAACTTCACTTAGCTGATCTATCTCTTCACTGTTCCAGTTTCGCCATTGATGGCCATAAACAGGCCCCAGATTCCCATTTTCATCTGCCCATTCGTTCCAAATTCTAACGCCGTTTTCCTGTAAATATTTAATATTGGTATCGCCTTTTATAAACCAAAGCAACTCGTGAATAATAGATTTTATATGCAGCTTTTTAGTAGTAACCATTGGAAAACCTTCTCTTAAGTCAAACCGCATTTGGTAGCCAAAAATGCTTTTGGTACCGGTACCGGTGCGGTCATCTTTTTTACATCCGTTTTCCAATATGTGTTCTACCAG
>PDQE01000003.1 GCA_002747735.1 Flavobacteriales bacterium
GCAGTTTAGAAATATTAGAGTGAAGGAGTTGTAAAAGATTTTTTATTTTTAAATCCACTTTGATTCATTAGATGAACCTAAAATATGTCCTTGCTCATTTTCCACGCAAATGACACCAAATATATATTATACCAGTTCTGCTTTAAAAATACTCAAAAAATAAAATGATGAACTTTTGTGATAGATAAGGCGTAAAAATTAAGTATAGCCGTAGTTATAGTTTATTTTTACAACGAAATATAGCATAAAAAGGCACATTTTATTGAGTAATTAAAAAGAGGGTGTAAAAACCCTCTTTTTATTAATCCTATTTTTATTAAGATTGATTTATAAATTTCCCAATGTATGATGTTCGTCAATTAGCGGGCCACCGTTGAGAATTTCTTCACTTGCTTGATTTGCAAATTTTTCAAAGTTTAAGTGGAATGAATGAGCCAGTTGTATGGCCTTACTCACATAAGAACCCTTTTGTAACCAAGTATTTATAGGATCTAATATCTCTATAGGTACATTTTTACAATATTTTGGCATGTGTAGTCCAAAAATTGGGTGTTGGTGGTATTCCACATTGTCTAATTCACCGTTTAAGATAGAGGTAATCATAGCTCTGGTGTATTTTAGCTTAATACGAGAGCCAACACCGTAAGGGCCACCGCTCCATCCGGTATTAATTAACCATACATTTACGCCGGCTTCCTGCATTTTTTTGCTTAACATTTCTGCATATACAGTTGGGTGCATAGGCATAAACGGTGCACCAAAACATGCTGAGAACGATGGTACCGGCTCAGTGATACCAGCTTCTGTACCGGCAACTTTTGCGGTATATCCTGATATAAAGTGATATGCAGCTTGTCCGGGAGTAAGTTTAGATACCGGAGGCAATACGCCAAATGCATCTGCTGTTAAAAAGAAAATGTTCTTAGGATTCTTTGCATACGATGGTTTCTGGATATTATCTATATGGTAAATTGGATAACTTACACGTGTGTTTTGTGTAATAGTAGAATCCATATAGTCAACTTCTTTAGTACCTTCCTTAAAAATTACATTTTCTAAAATGGCTCCGGGTTTAATAGCTCTAAAAATATCCGGTTCTTTTTCTTCAGTAAGGTCTATTACTTTTGCATAACAACCGCCTTCAAAGTTAAAAATTGTGTTTTCTTTAGTCCAGCCATGTTCATCATCGCCAATAAGCTTTCTATCTGGGTCTGCGGACAAAGTAGTTTTACCTGTTCCTGATAACCCAAAGAAAAGAGCGGTATTATTATCTTCTCCTACGTTTGCAGAACAGTGCATGGGCAATACGTCTTTTTCTGCCGGTAAGATGAGGTTTAATGCAGAGAATATACCTTTTTTAATTTCGCCGGTATAAGCAGAACCACCTACTAAAGCTATTTTCTTAGTAAAATTAAGGATGGAAAAATTACCTTGTCTTAAGCCCACTTCAGAAGGGTTAGGGTATTCATAATCCGGGGCACATAGCACCAACCACTCTTCTTTAAAATTTTCTAATTCTTCTTCTGTTGGCCTAAGGAACATATTAAATACAAACATGTTTGACCATGGATATTCGGCTACTGTTCTTACGCCCATTCTGTATTTAGGGTCGGCACATACAAAACCGTCTCTTACAAAAATCTCCTTGTCGGATAAATATTTGACAATTTCGTTTTGTAATATGTCAAAATTTTCAGGGCTTATGGGTTTGTTTACTTTTCCCCACCATACTTTATCTTCGGTATAGTTATCTCTTACCAAAAAACGGTCTTGAGGAGACCTGCCTGTAAATTTTCCGGTATTAACGGCCAATGTTCCATTTTCAGTCTCTACACCCATTCCTTTTTCAACAGTTATTCGTTGTAATTCTTCGGGAGGCAGATTCCAATGTGCCTTTACGTTTTTTAATCCGTATTGGCTTAAGTCTTTTGCTGTTTTTCTTTCCATCTTTGTTTAAATTTAGTTTTAAATTTATATTATTTTATTGTAAACATTTTTGAAAGAAGCTTATTATCACTTTCTTATCGAGTCAAAAATAGGGCACAATATAGGGAAAAATAATGACAATTGTCATGCAATATAGACTATTGTATCTGTAACTTTAAACGAAAACGATTTCGGATAGATAGCTTAATATAAACATTACATTAAACAACTGGCAGTTTTTTTAAAAAGGAGATTCTTTTTCTATAAAAGCTATAGCCGGAGAGAAAATTTCTGATAACAATTGTTCTAATTGGGTTTCAAATATTGATAGTGTAACCTTATCTAACAAAGAATTATTCAATTTTAAAAATCCGGATTGAAGATTCTTAAACGAAATTATTCCGGTTTCAAAAGGTGTGTTTTCAAGATTAATACTTTCTAATTGTACGTATAAATAGGCATAGAATAAAACCTGAAAAGCTTTGCTTTGCTCTTTATAATCTGTGATTAATGCATTATTATCTTTAATTTTTACATCTTTTTGTTGCACTTTGCCGGTTTTATAGTCTATAATACGGGTTACTCCGTTTATTTGGTCTATTCTGTCAGCTGTACCTTTTAAAATTATAGGAAACGGAAGGTCTTTTATATGAATTACGGTTTGCATTTCACGTTCCAATGCAAGTATTTTTATGCTGTTGTTATCTTTGATTGAGTTTTTCTCACTTCGTAGAAAGTTTTTTACAAACTGTTTGGCTACATTAAAAATTAGTAAATTTTCGCCGGTAGCAATATTGCCGTTTTTGTATTCTTCATCAAACCATTTTTCTACCACTTCGTCCGCTGTTGATATCATATCTTCAATATTTTGCACCCGTAAAAATTTATCAATAAAGGGCGAGTATAACTCTTCTAAACTTTGGTGGACGATATTGCCCAAAGTACTGCTATCAACAGTTTCTTCTAGTTCTTCACGTTCGTTAATTTTTAGAATCTTCTGTTTGTAAAAAACTATTGGATTTAAAATATAATTAGTCAATGTCGTGGGTGATAAACCCATATTTGCAAGATTTTTAAGTGATTCTCTTAGTGTGCGGTCTTTGTTAATTTCCTGCAGGGTAATTTGCTCCGTTGCCGTAGGCGTACTTACTATTTGTTTTATCACCTCATTGGGCTTGTATAGTTCCAGTTGTGTTACAAAACGGCTTTGTTCTCCACTGCCGTAATCATTGGGTTGGGTATTGTATAAAATATATACGTTTTCTGCTCTTTGGATTAATCGGAAAAAATGATAGGCAAAAATGGCATCCTTTTCTATGTAAGTGGGTAAGTTTTTCTCTCTTTTAATATCAAAAGGAATAAAAGATTGATTGGTTTTTCCGGTAGGTAAAATGCCTTCGTTCGCATTAGTGATAATTACATTTTTAAAGTCCAGTAAACGGGTTTCCAACATACCCATAATCTGCAAGCCGCTTAGTGGCTCACCTTTAAAATTAATGGTTTCATTTCTTAAAATATCTCTGTAGAGTTGATATAATGATCCGTAATCTTCTATATACCCATAATCTTGTTGCAGGGTATTTAATTGTTTTAACACGGTGTAAAACCGGTATAGATATTCCTTTTCAATGCTATTTATATCGCTATCTTTTATGTATTCCGTTAACCGTAAACAGATATTAATGAGCGAGCTAATATCATCCTCCGGAACACGAAATAAAAAAGCTGTTTTTTCAAATAAATCTGCATCATCAATAAGCTCTTCTAATTTTTTTATGGTAAGGTAATTAAAATTGTATTTTAGAATCTTTTCAATAAGGCTATCTACTGCATTGGGATTGCTATAGATTTTTCGTACAAAATTGTTGTTCAGTACTGCTGTTACATATTTGTAATAAAACGCTTTGTTAGATTTGGTTTTATAGAGCAAAAAGAGATTTTCATACAAGGCGGCAAGCGGAACATAAGCCAGCGGGTATCCCATGGTTATGTTTATTTTATCTAAAGATTCCGGTAGTGAATACAGCACCGGTTCTATTAAGCTTTCGTCTAATAAAATTAAGGCAGTATCCGCATAATTATTTTTATGGCTAATGGTGTGCTCTAATAATTCACCGGCACATTTTGCCTGTAACACCGTTTTTGGCGTTCCAATAATTTTGATATGTTTTTTATTTGAGAAATGATTTTGTACAAAACTTAAAGGATTACTTTTATAATAGCTCCATTTTTTGGCATATTCCTTAATAAATCTGGATACATTGTGTTCCTTTTTATAAAAAAATGAATCTATATCCCAATATATTTCAGCGAGTTGATGATCTAATAACGCTCTTATAATATCTTCTTCGGATTTGTTTAGTGCATTAAATCCTGCAAATACCACTAAGTTTGGTGCACTGTTTATATAGTGTTGCTTATTGCGAACAGCTTCTCTATACAGTTGCCCTTGATATCCTAGTTGTTTGTTTAATAGATGTTTATTTAATTCTTTATAATATACTTTTAACCTTTCAAAAAATTTAACTTGTGTGTCTATGAATTCCGTTGTACTGTGTGGGCTAAGGAGTTTTTCTATCCTTTTGGCATCAGTAATATAGTCAAATATATCATTGGCATCTAATTGTTGTTTGTCAATTTCATTAAAGTCTTGCAATAACATTCCTGCCCATTTAGAAAATTCATAGAAAGATTCTAAGTTTTCTTTAGGTGTTGTCCGTTTATAAATTGTATAAAATTCAAACAGGAGTTGGGTATAATCTATTTTTTTTAATTCTGATAGTTCGGTGATAAAATCTTCAATACTCAATATTTCCGGAAGCACAACAGTTTCTCCTGATAGCTGTTGTTTTAGTTCATTTTTAAGGAATACACCGGCTCTCTTACCGGGCAAGACAAATGTAATTTCCGTATAGTTTATGTTGCGTTCTGAAAGAGCTGCTAAAACGTCTTGTATAAAGGTTTGCATAAGGGTAAAAATAGGAAAGTAATTTTATAATTTTATAATTTTTACCTTAAAAACCTGAATTCGGTTAATCTTGTTTTCACAGAACGTATAGAATACTTTAGATTTGTACTTAAAAGCATGAAGAAATATCAAGATATTTCAAAG
>PDQE01000032.1 GCA_002747735.1 Flavobacteriales bacterium
GGGGTAAAAATAATGGTGTAGCAAGGTTGTTTTGGTGTGGAAGCAATCATAAATAAAGTTGGTATTTGTATTCCGTAATGTTTAAATCATTACTTAGAACTTCATTTAAAAATTGAAACCCCACCTTTTTTATTATTTTTATGGAAGCTGTATTCTCTTGGGCCACATAAGCTACTATTTTTGAAAGGCCTATTGTTTTGCAATGGTTAATTAAGCCTGATGCCAATTCCGTTCCATAACCGCTGTTCCAATAGACTTCATCTATTTTATAGCCTATTTCATCATTGCCATAGGCATCCTTTATCAAGGCTACGGTACCTATAAAAACGCCATCTCTTATCCGTTCTACAGCATAGACTATAAAATCACTGCCGTTGTCATAGTTTTTTATAAGTTTTGGTATTTCATTCTTGCTTTGTTCTATAGTATAAACCGTGGGGCTTACAAACTGCATCACCTTTTTGTTGCTATGTAATCTATGAAAATCGTGTAAATCATTGTTATTTAGCTTTCTAACCTTAAGTCTTTGCGTAGAAAAAATGTCGTTCATACGGTTAATGCGTGGTTAATGGGTGGAAATATTTAATAAAATACTACCTTTGCAGCCCATAAAAGTACATAAATGCAGAGACAAAAAAAAGTAGCTTTTTATACTTTGGGTTGTAAACTCAACTTTTCTGAAACTTCTACCATTGCTAGAGATTTTACCAATCAGGGTTTTGCACGGGTAGATTTTGAGGAAAAAGCGGATATTTATGTAATTAATACTTGTTCGGTAACCGATAATGCGGATAAACGTTTTAAAACTATTGTAAAAGCTGCCCTAAAACAAAATGAGAAGGCATTTTTAATCGCCATTGGTTGTTATGCTCAATTAAAACCAAAAGAATTGGCTGCTACGGAGGGTGTAGATTTGGTGCTGGGTGCTACGGAAAAATTTAAGGTTACCCAATATCTCAATGACTTGTCAAAAAATGAAATGGGAGAGGTACATTCCTGCGAAATAGATGATGCCAATTTCTATGAAAGTGCTTATTCCATTGGAGACAGAACCCGGGCTTTTTTAAAAGTTCAGGATGGTTGTGATTATAAATGTACTTATTGTACTATTCCTTTGGCCAGAGGGATTTCCAGAAGTGATACATTAGAAAATGTATTGCGAAATGCTGAAGAAATTGCCGTACAGGGCATTAAAGAAATTGTGCTTACCGGTGTAAACATTGGCGATTATGGAAAAGGTGAATTTGGCAATAAACGACACGAACATACCTTTTTTGATCTGATAAAAGCTCTGGATAAAGTAAATGGCATTAAAAGATTGCGAATTTCTTCCATAGAGCCTAATTTGTTGAGACGTTACAAAGCGGCAGTGATGAAATGTTAAAAAGGATGAAACGCCGTTATTTGCGAAAGGTTTATACGGATAGAGTATCCGGAATAAGAGAAAGAATGCCCAATGCCTGTATAGGCGTAGATGTTATAGTAGGTTTTCCCGGTGAAACAGAGGAGCATTTTTTAGAAACTTATAACTATCTGAACGAATTGGATATTTCGTACCTCCATGTATTTACCTATTCCGAACGGCCAAATACGGAAGCTGCCCAAATGGATGGTGTAGTACCCAAAAAAATCCGGTATAAACGCAGTAAAATGTTACGCGGGTTGTCGGCCAAAAAACGTAGGGCTTTTTATGAAAGCCAATTAGGCAATACCCTTACCGTGTTACTGGAAAGTGAAAATAAAGCCGGATATATGTATGGCTTTACTGAAAATTACGTAAAAGTAAAAACCTGGTGGAATCCGCATTTAGCCAATACGTTACAAACTATCATCCTAACCGGTTTTTATGATGACGGTACAGTAAAATTTGATTTTGTAAATGAGCCGGTATATGCCACTATATGATAAAATTCCTGTATATTTTGTTCCGGGATTAGGAGCCAGTTCAAAAATTTTTGAAAACATTAAACTTCCCGAAAATCAATATGCCGTACATTATTTGGATTGGATTCCGCCAAAAGACAAAAAAGAATCCATACAAAATTACGCCAGACGAATGTGTGCGGCTGTAAAAGAAGCTAATCCTGTTTTGGTAGGAGTGTCATTTGGCGGGTTAATGGTACAGGAAATGAGCAAGATTATCCCTGTAAAGAAAACTATTATTATCTCCAGTATAAAATCAAGGAACGAGTTACCAAGGAGTTTAAAATGGGCTAGTGCAACGTGTGCCTACAAAATTTTACCTTACAAGAAAATGATGAATGTGGATAATCTGGCTAAGTTTGCATTTGGAAAATCGGCTAAAAAACGCATAAATTTATATAGAAAGTATATCTATATTAGCAGCGAAAATTATCTGCCGTGGGCTTTTGGTCAGATGCTGAATTGGAATCCCGAAAATAATAATAATATTGAAACAATACATATTCACGGTGATAAAGACCACATTTTTCCGATAAAAAACATAACAAACTGCGAAGTAATAGCAGGTGGAACGCATACAATGATTTTAATTAAATCAAAACCAATAGCTAAATTACTCACCCAATTTATTGATAACTAATGCATATAGAAAATACCAATCTGGCCGGGTTAAAGATTATAAGCCCTGCTGTTTTTAAAGATAACAGAGGTTATTTTTTTGAGTCGTATAATAAAAAAAAATGGACGGAAATTGCTGATAAGGAATTTGTTCAAGACAATGAATCCATGTCTAATAAAGGGATATTAAGAGGCTTGCATTTTCAGAAACCGCCTTATGCTCAGGCAAAATTGGTTCGTGTTATAAGGGGAAGTGTGCTGGATGTAGTGGTGGATTTACGCCGTAATTCCCCAACTTACGGCCAACATTCTAAAATTATCCTATCTGAAGAAAACAAAAAACAGATGTATGTCCCCGAAGGGTTTGCCCATGGTTTTTTGGTCTTGGAAAATTATACTATCTTTAGCTACAAGTGTACGGCTTTTTACCATAAACCTGCAGAAGATGCTATTTTGTGGAATGACCCTACATTGGCAATAGAATGGGGGATTGCGAATCCTATTTTGTCCGAAAAAGACCAAATTGCTAAAAAATTTGATAATTTTGTTTCGCCTTTTTAAACTGAAATTTGAATATGAATAACACCATAAAATTTTTAATTATTCTATGTTTAGTCGTTATTAGTGGCATTCTGGTAAATGCGGTTCAGCAGGATAATAAAACTATTTCCGGCCTTAAGGATAAAAACTCGGTAATAAGTGATAAAAGTACGAGCGAAACTTATGTAATAAAGGCCTTAAAAATACCGGATAATCTGAATTTTGCCGGAGAACGTGTCCCCTTGGAAAAACCGTATATTAAAGAACAGGTAGATAGAGAGCTTTTAGTAAACACCTACTGGCAATCAAACGGCTTGCTATGGTTAAAACGCTCACATAAATATTTTCCTGTTATAGAGCCCATCTTGAAGGAAAAAGGCGTTCCGGATGATTTTAAATATCTGGCGGTTATAGAAAGTAGCCTGTTAAATGTTACTTCTCCGGCAGGAGCCAAGGGTTTTTGGCAACAATTGAGCAATGCGGCAAAGGACTATGGATTAGAGGTTAACAGTAATGTAGATGAGAGATACCATTTGGAAAAAGCAACGCGGGCGGCTTGCGATTACTTACTGGATGCAAAAAAAACATTTGGCACTTGGACTTTAGCGGCAGCGGCTTATCATTCCGGTAAGAAAAATATCAGTTCGTATTTAGAGGATCAGATGGTGGGTAGTTATTATGATTTGCTTAGTGGGCCCAATACAGAACGGTATTTGCCCAGAATTCTGGCAGCTAAAGAAATTTTGAGTAATCCACATAAATACGGTTTTGAGTTTGAAACTTCTGACTTATATACCTATCCAAAATACCATCTGGTTAAGGTGGATACGCCCATTACTAATATTGCCCGGTTTGCCAAAGACCACAATGTTAATTATAGAGAGCTAAAAATTTTAAACCCTTGGTTAAGAGAAAATAAGCTGAATAATAAATCCGGAAAGTTGTATCAGATTAAAATTCCGGAGTACAATTAACTATTCTATACACAGTTGTCTTTTTGCAGCATTAAAATCTGTGATAATTTCTTGTACTATTTCTGCGGCCGGTTTTATCCGGTGAATTAGTCCGCTTATTTGGCCTATTTCCAGTTCGCCTTCATTTAAATCACCTTCAAACATTCCTTTTTTTGCCCGTCCTCTACCCAATAGTTCTTTTAATTTCTCTACAGACGCACCGTTTTTGTAGGCCTCTTGTATTTGATTGTAAAATTTATTTTTAATTAATCTAACCGGAGCCAATTCTTTAAGCGTAAGTTGGGTGTCACCCTCTTTTGCTTCTACAATTTTATTCTTAAAATTTATGTGCGAAGAAGCTTCGTTACTGGCTACAAACCTACTGCCTATCTGCACTCCATCCGCCCCAAGTGCCATAGCGGCCAGCATGCCATTTCCAGTAGCAATGCCACCTGCCGCTATAAGAGGAATGTGTATTTTTTCTTTAATCATGGGTATTAACGTAAACGTAGTAGTTTCATCTCTGCCGTTATGGCCTCCGGCTTCAAAACCTTCTGCAACCACAGCATCTACACCGGCTTCTTGTGCTTTTAAAGCAAACTTTAAACTGCTCACTACGTGTACTACCGTAATGTCGTTATCTTTTAACAGTTGGGTATAGGTTTTGGGATTTCCGGCAGATGTAAAGACTATTTTAACGTTGTTGTCAATTATAATTTTTAGGATTTTGTCTAAGTCAGGATATAGCATCGGAACGTTTACGCCAAAAGGTTTATCCGTTGCTACCTGGCATTTTTCTATGTGTTCTAATAACACTTCCGGGTACATAGAACCGGAACCAATCAGTCCCAATCCTCCTGCATTGCTTACCGCCGAAGCCAATCGCCAGCCACTGGCCCAAACCATACCGCCCTGAATAATTGGGTATTTTATTTTAAATAATGTAGATATTTTATTTTGCATGATTAGAAAAATGTTGTGATGACAGAAATTACAAATCCAAAATTAAGCAATCACTCCGGAACCCAATAATTCATCTTTATTATACCAAGCCGCAAATTGCCCTTCGGCAATGGCAGACTGCGGTTTTTTAAATATTATAAACATGCCATCTTCAGATTTGTATAGTGTGGATTTTTCTAATGATTGCCTGTATCTTATTCTGGCTTTTACTTCTAATTTTTCACTTTGTGTGATAGCTAGGTCTTCCCGTAGCCAGTGGATGTCTTCATTTTTTATAAATAGGACGGAACGGTATAACCCCGGATGATTTTTTCCTTCTCCTACATAAATTATATTTTCTTTAACATCGGTATCTAAAACAAATAACGGCTCTTTAAATCCGCCAACGCCCAGGCCTTTTCGCTGGCCTTTAGTAAAATAATGAGCCCCTTGATGACTGCCAATTACAGTACCGTCCGTTTTTTTATAATGAAACTTTTCGCTCAATTCAGCTAAGTCATGGCCGTTAAGTTGTTTGATAACTTTAGCCGGTTTGTTGTCGTAAAAACTATTCGGAATTAATACTATTTCGCCGGTTTTTGGTTCTAACTGTTGCTGTAAAAATTCCGGTAGTTTTACTTTTCCGATAAAGCACAGCCCCTGTGAATCTTTTTTTTCAGCGGTTACTAAGTCTTGTTCTTTGGCTATTTTTCTAACTTCAGCCTTAGTAAGTTCACCTATCGGGAAAAGGGATTTGCTCAATTGTTCTTGCGATAGTTGGCACAAAAAATAAGATTGGTCTTTATTTGTATCTATGCCGCTTAATAAGCTGTAAATTGTTTTTCCGTTTTTTTGAAAAACATTTTTTCTGGCATAATGTCCCGTGGCCACAAAATCTGCACCCAATTCTAAGGCCTTTTCTAAAAATACGTCAAATTTTATTTCTCTATTGCACAAAACATCCGGATTAGGTGTTTTGCCATTTTTATATTCTGCAAACATATAATTTACAATGCGTTCTTTATATGTTTCGCTTAGGTCTAAAACCTGAAAAGGAATACCTAACTTTTCCGCTACCAGCATGGCATCATTACTGTCTTCAAGCCATGGGCATTCATTGGATATAGTTACGGAATCATCATGCCAGTTTTTCATAAATACACCAATAACCTCGTAGCCTTGCTGCTTTAAAAGATAAGCTGCAACGCTGGAATCAACACCTCCGGAAAGTCCTATAACTACACGTTTCATGCTGCAAAGTTAGTAATTAACAAGAACAATTTTAAAACAAAGACTCAAATTGTCTCAATAAAAGATTAGTCTTTGTATATGGCATTCTAAACAAATTTGTTTATTTTATAATTTGCTAATTATCAATTAATTAATAAAATTTAAACGCATTAATAATACAAATTGAAAAAATATGAAAGTAACGATTTTCTTAAGAAAACAACTACAACAGGATTAGCTTTTTGTTTAATTTATTTGGAAAACAGTTAAACAATATGTAAATTTGTTTCATCATAAACTTTAAATTTAACATTATGAAAAATTCATTAAAAATTCTTTCCATTGTTTTTATCCTATTTGCGGGTTTTACTTTTATGTCATGTAATGATGACGATGATGATGATGATTCCAAGCCACAAGTAAAGACTATATACGAATTTGTGGAAGCCAATAGTGCTGACTATGGATTACTACTTGAAGCTCTTCAAAAAGCCGATGGCGACTTGGGTACTGTTCTTAGCGGTGAAGGGCCATACACGGTGTTTGCCCCTAATAACGATGCTTTTACAACTTTTTTAAAAGATAAAGGCTTTAACAGCTTAGATGATGTGCCTAAGGATGTACTTTCTCAGATTTGTCTTCAGGATATATTAATACAGCCGCTACTGCCACTCCCAATGGTCAGGTGATGAGCATGTATGTTTCCATAGATAGCGGGGTAACTTTAAACGGCAGTTCGGCTGTTACAGGAGCAGATAACATGTTGGATAATGGTATAGTTCATTTGGTTGACAAAGTAATAGATTTACCCACAGTGGTAACATTTGCTACGGCAGATCCTACCTTCAGTACATTAGTTGCTGCATTAACCCGAAGTGATCAGCCGGATTTTGTAAGTATTTTATCTACCCCGGATGGAACAGACCCTGCTCCATTTACTGTTTTTGCCCCTAATAATGATGCTTTTGCTGATTTATTGACTGAATTGGGAGTTTCAGGTTTAGATGCTATAAATGATGAAACTTTAATACCCACTTTACAATATCATCTGATATGTTAGATGATATGAAGATAAATACAATAGGAGGGGAAATTACTGCTAACGTTGCCGATGGAGCAACACTTACAGATGCAAATGGCAGGGTAAGTAAAATAATTTTTACAGATGTACAGGCAAGCAATGGTGTAGTTCACGTAATTGATAAGGTGATTTTGCCACCATTAAGCGAGTAAATATATTTAGTAAAAGTTGGTTTAAATAAAGGCTGCCGGTTTACCTACATTTATAGCCGGTAGTTTTTTTTTATTAATATAGCATTATATATTAGACTTGGTATTATACCATTTCCACCTCAAAATTACTCAATAAAATGTACCTTTTTATGCCATATTTCGTTGTAAAAATAAACTATAGCTACGGCTATACTTAATTTTTACGCCTTATCTATTACAAAAATTCATTATTTTATTTTTTGAGTATTTTTAAAGCAGAACTGGTATTACTGTTTTTTTGGCCGTTCTTTTTTCTTGTTGGGTTGTTCTGTACTTACCAGTTCTCCATCTACATAGTTTTCCCAAGTGCCTACTTTTTTATCGTTAAGAAACTCTCCCTTGGTGGTCAACTCTCCGGTTTTCCTATTATAATAGACTGCCTTGCCATTCAGTTTGCCATTTTTATAATTAAAATGTTGATACAAATGTCCCTTTATGGAATATTTTCTGTAAACACTGTCCAATTTACCATTTTTATAATAAGCGATTTCGGTAGGTTTTCCGGTGTTGTAAAAGGTCTTGTATTCGCCGTCTAACAATCCGTTTGTATAATTTTCTTCGGCCATGATAGTTTTTCCGTCTTCGTGATAAAAGAGCCATTTACCTATGCGATTTTTTCCTTGCATTTTTCCTTTGCTTTGCAAAACGCCCGTTTCTGTAAAAAAGGTAACCTCCGCCACATCCGAGTTATTTCCGTATTTTTTTATGGTAATGGGAAATTCTGAATTGGCTGCCGAATAAAATTTGAAAGTACCTGATTCCTTGCCGTGGTTAAATGTGCCTTCGTATCGTATTCTGTTATTTTTATAATATTTTTTCCATAATCCGTGTCTGTTGCCATCAGCATCTACCTGGTTGATGTTTTGCTGGGCATAAGAAGGAAATACAAAAAGGAAACAGAAGAAATAACTACTTATTATACTGAAAATTGTCTTCATTTTTTTTAACCTTATTAATTATTAATTAACTCCTAATCCGGAAGAAATTTATCTAAAAACCTTTCCCGAGACATCCTGTTTTTAAGCCAAGATAAGTTCAGTGACTGTATTTTTATCGTAAAACGAGAAATACATTTTTTTAACAGGATAATTTACAGCTATTAAAACGCAAATAATTAAATTAAATTATTCCAAAACAGGAAGTTTTGAAAAATAAGTAAAATATCCTTTAACATAAATTTAATATTTTTTCTTTTTGCACAATAAATCTTGTTAATAAGAGTTAAATAGAACTAGAGCAACCAACCCAATGATTAAATCTTTTAACCAAATTAATCATTCATTATGAGTGCCGTAAAAAACATGAATAAGTACGCTTTAATCAAGGAAATTCATAGTGTGCCAAACCAACAGAGAGAAGGGTTAAAGAAAATAAGTAAAGCCATCTCCAAAGACCAGTCTTTATTTGAGCCACTGGTTGAAATTGCTTTTGATTACGATAACGATATTTCGATAAAGGCTATTATAACACTGGAAATAATTGTTGAGCAACATACAGATTGGATAGCCTATAAATTGGCATATTTTACCCAAAATATTTCAAAATTAAAATCTGAATCTGCTATAAAATCTGCGGCTAAAATCTGTAATCTTATCGCTAAAGAATATACTTCAAAATATGATTCTCCTATAAAACTACTGGCTACACACGAGCAAATATCCGAGATTATAGAGACCTGTTTTGACTGGCTGCTAAGCAAAGACCTAAAACACGGAATTAAAGCAAATGCCATGGAAGCATTGTTTCATCTGGGTAAAAAAATCAATTGGGTACACTACGAGCTCAAACTAATTTTGGAGAAAAGCATAGAAAATAGCTTTAATGCTTTTACCAACAGAGCAAAGAAAATACTGGCACTTATAGAAAAACAACCTATTAATTAGGTTTGAGTTATTAAATTGCTGATTCACTTAATTATTTGATTATCTCCTCATTAAGGAATTACGCAATGGTATATTATTTTACAGACAAAATATTATTTTTATAAAGTTTATAAACTCACAACTCTATCAACTTATAAACTACTCTGTTTTAAAATTTTCCAAGCCCTTTGGTGATTAATTTACGATATAGAAAGTATTCTAAATACTTTTCCATTAATCACATTTCATTTATTTTTACCGTTTTAAATTTTTAGTAGAAATTAATGGAATTCAATCAACTTACAGCAGTTTCGCCTATCGATGGCAGATATAGAGTAAAAACGGCACCATTAGCACCTTATTTCTCAGAGTTTGCCCTTATCAGGTACAGGGTTCAGGTAGAAATTGAATATTTTATTGCTTTGTGCGAATTGCCGCTGCCACAATTAAAACAGGTAAACAAATCTATTTTTGATAATCTAAGAGCAATTTATCATGATTTTAATCTGGAAGATGCCGTTAGAATTAAAGAGATTGAAAAAACTACCAATCACGATGTAAAGGCAGTAGAATATTTTATTAAAGAAAAATTTGATGTTTTAGAATTAGCTTCATACAAAGAGTTTATCCATTTTGGCCTTACCTCACAAGACATTAATAATACAGCTATTCCTTTGTCTCTTTTACACGCTTTGAATCATTGTTATTATCCTGAATTGGCAAGGCTTATAAAAACGCTGAGACAACTCTCGGATGAATGGAAAAATATTCCCATGCTGGCAAAAACACATGGCCAACCAGCCTCACCTACCAGAATGGGAAAAGAAATATATGTGTTTATAACACGATTAGAACAGCAAATTTCGCAATTGCAACAAGTGCCTTATGCTGCTAAATTTGGCGGTGCTACTGGAAATTTTAATGCCCATTTTGTGGCCTACCCTGAGATAGACTGGAAAAAATTTGGAACTTATTTTGTGGAAAAAGTACTGGGGTTACACCATTCTTATCCCACTACGCAAATAGAACACTATGACCATTTGGCTGGTATTTTTGATGCTCTAAAGAGAATAAATACCATTCTTATAGATTTAAACAGAGATATATGGACATATATTTCTATGAATTATTTTAAGCAGAAAATTAAAGCAGGAGAAGTGGGTTCTTCTGCCATGCCCCACAAAGTTAACCCTATAGATTTTGAAAATTCTGAAGGAAATTTAGGGATAGCTAATGCCGTTTTTGAGCATTTATCAGCAAAATTACCCGTTTCACGGCTGCAAAGAGACCTTACAGATTCTACTGTTCTCAGGAACATTGGTGTGCCGTTGGCACATACATTAATTGCCTTTACTTCCACCCAAAAAGGTTTAAACAAGTTATTATTAAATGAAGTGGCTATCCAAAGAGACTTAGAAGATAATTGGGCTGTAGTGGCGGAAGCTATTCAGACTATTTTAAGAAGGGAAAACTATCCCAATCCTTATGAGGCTTTAAAAGATTTGACTAGGACTAACAGTGTGTTGAATAAAGAAAAAATTGCCAATTTTATACGTAGTTTAGACGTTTCGGAAGAAGTAAAAGAGGAGTTGCTGCAAATTTCTCCCAATAACTATACAGGTATTCAATGAGAGTAATTTTTACTTTAATCATATCATTGGTTTTATTTGGTTGTGATTCCGGAATGGCCAATGTAAAAAATTTTAAAACCGGAGAGTTTAAGACTTACTTAGATGATATTGATGCCACTTCACATGCTTTTAGGGATGATAGTTTACAGATTGAAATTTATAAAGGAGTAAAGGATACTTTTTTGATAAAATGGAACTCTAATTTTGAATACGAACTTATACATGCTTCTCCAAAAAGCAAGCTGGACAGTACGCCCTTTATTGTGAAGATAACCGGTGTTAAAAATAATAGTTATAAATTTACGGCTCATTATAAAGGCTCAAATTACAAACAAAAAGGGCGGGTAGAGAAGATAAATTAAAACTAAATTTCTATGGAGATATTCTTACAATTTGATACTTGGGTAGCTTTGCTAACACTTACTTTTCTGGAAGTGGTGTTGGGGATAGATAATATCATATTTATTTCTATTACCGCCGGAAAACTGCCTAAAGAGAAACAGAAAAAAGCCATAAACATAGGGTTGATTCTCGCTATGGTTTTTAGGATTTTATTGCTGCTTGGGGTTTCTTACTTAATCTCTTTGCAAGACCCGTTTTTTACCATAGACTTGCCTTGGTTAAAGGCCGGAATTACAGGTCAGAGCCTTATTCTTTTTGCCGGAGGTGTTTTTCTGTTATATAAGAGTACAAAAGAAATCCATCACAAAGTAGAAGGCGTAGCGGAAGAACATACACAGGTAAAGAAAAAAGCCAGTTCGTTTTCAAAGGTAATCATCCAAATAGTGCTTATAGACATTGTATTTTCATTTGATTCTGTTTTAACGGCGGTGGGGATGACCAATGGCGTAAAAGGAGCTCTTATCATAATGATTATAGCGGTGATTATTTCTATTATTATAATGATGATATTTGCTACACCGGTAAGTAATTTTGTAAACAAACACCCTACTATTCAAATGTTGGCATTAGCGTTCTTAATATTAATAGGGTTTATGCTGGTTACAGAAGGAGCCCATCTGTCACATGCAGAGGTTTTTGGACAGAAAGTAGGTGCTATCCCAAAAGGGTATTTGTATTTTGCTATTGCATTTTCACTGGGTGTAGAAGCCTTAAATATGAAGGTAAGAAAGAGTAAAACAGTTTAAAGTTTTTAATTTGTACAAAGAGATTAGACTTCGCGTTGTTGCCATACTCTTTACGCTTGTTTTTATAACACCAAGTGCAGTATCTCTTTTGCATGAATTATTCTCAAACCATACTCACAAAGTTTGTACTGCAAAAAATGTAAAGCATTTTCATGTAGAAAGTCCCAATTGTGATGTTTTTCATCTCCAGATTGAAAAGCCGTTATGGACTTGTAGTGTATTGTTAGAGTGGATTCCTGTCATCGTAAAAACGATTAAAATCTCAGGTTACCAATGCGTAGTCTCCAATACTCATTTTTTAAAATTACCGGGTAGAAGCCCACCGGTATTTATTGTTTAGACTTATCAGTACTTATTTATATTAAACAATAAATTAATTAAAAAATGAAATCTTTATACTTATTTATTTGTATAGGGTGTATAAATATATTGTACACTCAAAACACCATTAGCGGAAAAGTTACGGACACAGATAACAATCCGTTGTTTGGTGTTGTTGTATATTCACCCAAAACCCATATTGGTACTACCACTGATGTTGATGGTAATTACCGTATTGAAAACCTGCCCAACGGGGAAGAAACCATTGTCTTTTCTTTTATCGGTTTTAAATCCGTAACGCGTATTATATCATTGCCAAATAAAGATATGTTATTAAATATTGCCATGGAAGAGAGCGTATTTAAAATGGATGAAGTTATTCTTTCTATTCCTTTTGAAAAACTGCAAAGTGAAAATACAATGAAAGTAGAACGCCAGACAGTACAGCAATTTAAAAAGCAGGGAAGTGTAACGTTGGCTGAAGGTTTGGCATTGGTGCCCGGAGTAGAACAAATCTCTACCGGCAGTGGTATTGGAAAGCCCGTAATAAGAGGGTTAAGCGGCAACAGGGTTTTGGTTTACAGCCAAGGTGTGCGGTTAGAAAACCAACAATTTGGTAGTGAACACGGCTTAGGTTTGTCTGATAACGGCGTAGAAAGCATAGAAGTAATAAAAGGCCCGGCATCATTACTGTATGGTTCAGATGCCTTGGGTGGGGTAATTTACATCAATCCGGAACGTTATGCAGATAAAGGCCAAACTAAAGCTGCCATAAAACAAATCTATTTTTCAAACACCCGGGGTAGCCATAGTGTATTTGATATAAAGTCATCCGGAGACATATTAAAATTTGTGTCGAGTATGAGCTATCAAAGCCATTTAGATTATAAAATTCCAACCGGAAAACGGGTGACGAACTCCAGATTTAATGAATTTGATTTTAAAGGCGGATTAGGCTTTAACCTAACCAATTTTAGTTCAGATTTCAGATTTAACTATACCCATTCAAATTTGGGTATTGCAGAAGAAGTAGGAGAACAATCTCATTTAGTACAACCACAACTGCCATTTCAAAAGCTAGACAATATCATGGTTAGCAGCCATAACCACTGGTTTTTTAAAAATTCCAGTTTAGATTTTCATTTTGGTTATACTTCAAATTTACGTAAGGAATTTGAAACACCACATCATCACGAACACGAAGAAGATCATCATCATGGAGAAGAATCTGAACCTGCCGAGGCAGCTTTAAACATGAAGTTAAATACATTTTCTTATGATGTAAAATATTTATTTCCAAAAATTAATAAAACGGAATTTATTGCCGGTATTCAGGGGTTGTTTCAAACCAATAAAAACCACGGCGAAGAAATACTTATCCCTGATGCTGCTTTAAGTGATTTTGGTACATTTGTAACTACTACCACAAAAGTTAACAATCATCAATTTCAGGCCGGGCTGCGTTTTGATCTTCGCTCTATTAAAACAGAAGAACACCATGTAATACACCATGAGCACGAAGATGACCATCATGAGCATCACGAACATGAATTTGAAGCAATAGATAAGAATTTTCAGAGTTTTACCGCTTCTTTGGGGTATAAAACCAGATTTTTTGACATAATAACTACTCGGGTTAATTTAGCAGCCGGATTTAGGGCTCCAAATTTAGCTGAACTTACCTCAAATGGCGTACACCACGGTAGCAATAGATTTGAAGTAGGCAATTCTGATTTGCGTACGGAGAAAAATTGGCAATTGGATGCAGCTATCGAATACGGCAATGAACATGTTGAAGTTTTTGCCAATGGATTTTATAACGCTATTGCCAACTATATTTATCTGTCACCCGCAGGAATAACAATGGATGAAGTTCCGGTATATAATTATCAGCAAGATAATGCCAATCTTTATGGTGGAGAATTTGGTTTTCACCTGCATCCACATCCATTAGACTGGCTTCATTTAAACAGTAGTTATGAGATGGTAATAGGCAAACAAAAAAACGGTGATTACCTTCCGCTTATTCCCGCTCATAAGCTAAATGCTACTTTGCGAGGCGATTTTAAAATCTCTGAAATAATAAAAAATAATTATGCCTTTGTGAAATTAGAAAATTACTTTAAACAAGATAGAGTAGGTCGTTTTGAAACTGATACAAAAGGATATCAACTGCTAAATGTGGGCTTAGGCGGTGATATAACGTTGGGCGGTAAAAAATTTAACCTAACGGTTAATGCCAATAACCTTTTGGATACCAAATACATTTCACATTTATCACGGTTAAAAGAAAACAATGTTTATAATATGGGCAGAAATGTAATTATGGGCGTGCAATTTTATTTTTGATAGATGGACTCGTTTAAACTTTTTGGGTTTAAGCGAAAATTCACACCCAAATCCAATATAGTATTATATATTAGATTTGGTATAACACCTCATCTTTGCACCTAAAAACCTTTGGAATATCTTGATATTTCTTCATGCTTTTATGTGCAAATCTAGAGTATTCTATACGTTCTGTGAAAACAAGATTAACCGAATTCAGGTTATTAAAGTTTACTTGGTTTCCATTTCTATTTGTAAGGCTTCCCATTTATTCATTAGTTTGGTAATTTTATCTTTTTTTGCCTTGTAGTCCTCAAAAAAATTGGGTTTTTCCGTGAGTTCCTGATGTTTTTCGGGATTGATAAGCTCTCGGTCTATTTCGGCTATTTTTGCTTCTAATTGGGCAATTTCCCGTTCAATGGAAGCAATTTTATTTTGCAGTTTTTTCTGTTCTTTTTCGCGTATATAGTTGTCTTTATTAGAAGTGTTTACCGGTTTTTCTTTGGTTTTGGTAAGGCGTTCTACTTCTCGTAAATATTCCAAATTGTGTTCGGCTAAATAGTAGTCTATATCGCCCAGATATTCTTTTATTTTGCCATCTTTAAATTCATATACCGTTTGTGTCAACTGCTGTAAAAAATCCCTGTCGTGCGAAACTACAATTAAGGTGCCGTCAAAAGTTTTTAAGGCATTTTTTAAAACATTTTTAGAGGCAATGTCTAAGTGATTGGTAGGCTCGTCCATTACCAGTACGTTAAACGGTTTTAGTAACATTTTGCATAGAGCCAGCCTGTTTCGTTCTCCGCCGCTGAGTACTTTTACTTTTTTCTCTACTTCATCGCCGCTAAACAAAAAAGCACCCAGCATATCCCTGACTTTTATGCGATTGGAATCTGTAGCGGCATCAGTCATGGTGTCTAATACGGTTTTGTTTCCGTCTAAATAATCTGCTTGATTTTGAGCAAAATAGCCTATTTGAACGTTATGACCCAGTTTTACTGTGCCCAAATAATCAATCTCGCCAACAATCATTTTAGCCAAGGTGGATTTGCCCTGGCCGTTTTGGCCTACAAAAGCTATTTTACTGCCTCGTTCTACCAGAAAATTTACATTTTTCAACACTACATTGTCTCCGTAGGTTTTTCCTGCGTTTTTTGCTTCTACAACTACTTTTCCGGGTTGTACTGACATGGGAAATCGTACGTTCATTACCGCAGTATCCTCAACGTCAACCTGTATGCGTTCTACTTTGTCCAGTTTTTTAATGAGCGACTGGGCCATGCTGGCTTTATTGGCTTTAGCCCTAAATTTTTCAATGAGTTGCTCGGTGTGTTTTATCTCTTTTTCTTGATTTTTCTGAGCTTGTAATTGCTTTTCTCTAATTTCATTTCGCTGCTCTAAGTATTTGGAATACGGTAATTTATAATCGTATATTTTCCCCAATGAAATTTCTATGGTTCTGTTAGTTAGCCTGTCTAGAAACATCTTATCATGCGATACCACTACAATGGCTCCCGTATAATTCTTTAAAAAATCTTCTAACCAGATTATAGATTCAATATCTAAATGGTTTGTAGGCTCATCCAGTAGTAAAATGTCATTGTTTTGTAAGAGCAGTTTGGCCAGTTCTATCCGCATCCGCCAGCCTCCGGAAAAAGTATCGGTAAGTTTATCAAAATCGGAGCGTTTAAAACCAAGGCCTTGGAGAATTTTTTCGGTATTGCCCATATAGTTATAGCCGCCTATTATTTCAAACCGATGGGTATAATCGCTTAAATCTACCATCAACTGATTATAGGCTTCGCTTTCGTAATCGGTTCTTTCTGCAAGGGCTTTGTTAATTTCTTTTAGCTTTTGCTCCACTTTTATTATTTCTGTAAAAGCTTTGTATGCTTCTTCTAAAACCGTTTTGCCATGTGTAAATTCTATGTCTTGTTTTAAAAAACCAATTCTAATGTCTTTTTCTAAGGCTATAGTGCCGGAGTCATATGGTTGTTCGCCTGCTATAATCTTTAAAAGTGTAGATTTTCCCGCACCATTTTTGCCTACCAGCCCCACTCGTGTTCCGGTGTCCAGTTTAAATGAAATTCTGGAAAACAGGTCTTCGCCTGCAAAGGAAATGGTTATATTATGTGCGTTTAGCATCTAATTTTATTGTGTGCGTTTTTATTGCTGAATAAGTACCTTAAATTCTGTACCTTTGCAAAACTAATTATTATATTGGGATATGTTCAAAAAAGGATCAAAATTATATAGTATCTTATTTAATAAATGCCCAAAATGTCACCAGGGCCGGTTTTTTGAGGATGACAATCCGTTCCATTTAAAAAAAGTATTGAAGACCAATGTTTATTGTGAAAAATGCGGTTTTAAATACCAGATAGAGCCTTCGTTTTTTTACGGAGCCATGTATGTTTCCTATGCCCTTTCCGTTGCATTTTCTATTATTACTTTTATAGTTCTTTATCTGATAGGTGTAGATATATTAACTATTTTTATCCTGCTTTTTGTGTTGCTGGTAATTTTTACGCCATATACCTTACGTTATGCCCGTTTGATTTATGCCAATATGTTTATTCATTATGACAAAGAGATTGCCCAATCAGTTTCGGAAAAATAATTTTCAAGAGTTATAATAAATAAAACAACTTTTACTTACGGGTGGTATTTAAAATACAAAAAATAACCCTACTTTTGCATCCGCAAATTCACAGAGGCTATGCTTAATGGTAATAGTGAGGATTTAATAAAATATGGAAGTGTTTTGCAGTTTCAGTATTACATCCTAAAAAAATGTGGGTTTATAAAATAATTGACTGAAATTGTCAAATTTCAAAGGCCAACTATTAAAACATGTTTTTAATTTTTAGAAACAGGTGTTTGGTGTTTTCTTAGAAATTAGACAAAAGTACGTTTAGGTTATATGTATCAGATTATCAGTAGATTGAATATTTTTTAATAGGATGCTTTGTGACTTTTTAACTTTATATTAAACTGATAATTTTATGAGTACATTTAAAAACTTAGGGCTTAATTCCTTATTGCTCAAAGCTGTGTCTGACTTAGGTTACGAACAGCCAACGCCTATCCAAAAAAAGGCTATTCCGCAATTGTTAACTTCAGAAAATGATTTAAAAGCTTTTGCCCAAACAGGAACCGGTAAAACAGCGGCTTTTAGCTTGCCTGTTTTGGAACAATTAGATACCAATTTGGCAGAAGTACAAGCTGTTATTTTGTCTCCCACTCGCGAGTTGGCTTTGCAAATAGGAGAGAACATAGAGCAATTTTCAAAATACATGTCCGGCTGTAAAACAGTAACGGTTTACGGTGGTGCCAACATAGACAAACAAATTAAAGCAATAAATAAAGGAGCACAAATTATAGTAGGTACACCCGGCAGGACAGTAGATTTGTTAAAACGAAGAAAATTGTCTTTAGGTCATGTAAAATGGGCAGTGCTGGATGAAGCCGATGAGATGTTAAACATGGGGTTTAAAGATGATTTGGATTTTATCTTGTCTAAAACGCCCGTCAAAAAACAAACATTGCTTTTTTCTGCTACTTTCCCTAAGGAAGTGGACAAAATCGCAAAAAAATATCTTAAAAATGCTATAGAAATTACAGCAGGCGAAAAAAATGTAGGGGCTAAAAACGTATCGCACCATTACTATTTAATTGCTGAACGTAACCGGTATGCTGCATTAAAACGGATAGCAGACATACACCCGGATATTTATGGTATTATCTTTTGTCGTACGCGGCGTGAAGCTAAAAATGTAGCAGCAAAATTGATTGATGACGGCTATAATGTGGATGCTTTACATGGCGATTTATCACAAGCCCAACGTGATATTGCTATGGAAAAATTTAGGTCAAAATACCTTCAGTTATTAGTAGCCACGGATGTGGCTGCCAGAGGTTTGGATGTGGACGACCTTACACATGTTATCAACTATAAAATTCCTGATCAGATAGAATCCTATACTCATAGAAGTGGACGAACCGGAAGGGCAGGAAAAGAAGGCGTTTCCGTTGTTCTTATCAACCAAAAGGAAAAGCGGAAGATAAAAGAGATTGAAAAAATAATCGCCAAAAAATTCACCCAAAGAGAAGTGCCAAAGGGTAGAGAAATTTGTGAAAAACAGTTGTTTAGCCTTATTGACAAAGTAAAAAATGTAACGGTAAAAGACGATGAAATAGACAGTTTCTTAAATGCTATTTACAGCCGGTTATCATCTTTGGATAGAGAAGAACTCATTAAGCGGTTTGTGTCTGTAGAGTTTAATCGGTTTTTGGCGTATTACCAAGATGCAGACGATATTAATGCTATAGATAACTTTATTCCCAAAACAGCCGAAAATTTTACCCGTTTTTATATTAATCTGGGTAAGATGGATAAGATAAATCCGGCAAAATTAATGGGAATTATCAATGAGAATTTGAGTAAAAACAATGTAGAAATAGGGCAGATAGAAATCTTTAAAAGTTTTTCCTTTTTTGAAATTGACAAGGCTTTTACCGATGAAGTTTTAGAGGCCTTTAGAAACGTTCGGTATCAAGGTAGGGCTATTGTTGTGGAAGTAACTACCAAACCCAAAAGCAGAAAAGGCAGGCGGCGAAAGAACAAGTTTATTGATAAAAATCAGAATAATTTTAGAAAGAAAAAGAGGCGGAAAAAGCGGTAAAAAGTTAAAAAATTGAGTTATCTCAGGAATGAATACAAATTCAATGATATAATGATAAAGTGTTTTTATTATAATCGTTTCTGAAATTGCAACAAAAAACCTCAACATTAAACGGTAATTTTGTAGATTTAAGAAATTTACAAACCCTTATTGATTAAAATCCGCATTATGAAAACAATAAAATTGGTTGTTCTTGTACTATTATTACAAGTTACTTGTCTGTTTGCTCAGGACGTAAACGAATATAAATACGTAATTGTTCCGGCAAAATACGATTTTCTGAAAAGAGAGAATCAATATCAACTTAATGACCTCACTAAATTCTTGTTTGAAAAAGAGGGTTTTAAAGCTATTTACAACAACCAAGAAATACCTGATGAACTGGCCAAGAACAGTTGCCTTGGACTTAATGCCAGTGTGTTAAATGAATCCAATTTATTCACTACAAAATTGATTATTGAACTTACTAACTGTAAAAATAAAAAGGTGTTGGTGAGTAAAGTAGGCAGAAGCAAAGAAAAAGATTATAAGGCGGCCTATTACGAAGCCCTTAGAAATGCTTTTGAAAGTGTAAAGAATAGAAAATTTGCTATCGTTTCCGGTGTTACAGAAAAAGAAACTGCTTCAGTTCAACATTCTGATAAGGTAGTTAAAGCGGAAAAAATTATTAAGCAACCCCAAGATGTTCCAGATGCTCCAAAAATAGAAAATGCACCGGTGGAGAAAATAACTCAGATAAAGGAAAAAGGCGATATTAAAAAAACTCCTGCTATAACCAATGCTTTTCCCGCTACAGTAAATGCAGAAAAACTATATGCTCAGGAAAACAATTTGGGTTACCAATTAGTGGATAATACGCCTAAAGTGATTTTTGTGTTGTTAAAATCGGGTAAAAAAGATGTGTATTATCTAAAAAACAGAACGGGTTCTTTTTTTAAAGAAAATGATGCGTGGTATGTAGAGTATTATGCAAACGGCCGTTTGATTAAACAAGAGTTTGAGGTGAAGTGGTAAAATATATCTGTAATTTTACGGATACTTTTTTCCTGTTCTAAATATGTTGTCTGTGCCACTAATTCTGCCATCTTGTCACCTCCTTGCCTTTGGTATTTTTTTTGACTAAGGCCTATCAGTTAAAAATTAAAAAAATAAGACACATTATGGCAACAGGTAAAATAAATGTATCGGTAGAGAATATATTTCCGCTTATTAAGAAGTTTTTATATTCTGACCACGAAATATTTTTACGGGAACTAATCTCTAATGCTACAGACGCTACTTTAAAGTTAAAACATTTAGCTACACTTGGGGAAGCAAAAGTAGATCCAGACATAAACCCACAGATAGAAGTTAAAATAGACAAAAAAGGCAAAAAACTGCATGTGATAGACCAAGGTGTGGGTATGACCGAAGATGAAGTAAAGAAATACATTAATGAAGTGGCCTTTTCCGGAGCTGAAGAGTTTCTGGAAAAATACAAAGACACTGCTAAGGATTCCGGTATAATAGGTCATTTTGGACTTGGATTTTATTCTTCTTTCATGGTGGCGAATAAAGTAGAAATCTACTCTAAATCTTATCAGGAAGGTGCTGAAGCTGTACATTGGACTTGCGATGGTTCTCCTGAATTTACTATTGAAAAATCTGATAAAAAAGACAGGGGTACAGAAATTGTTTTGCACTTGAATAAAGATGACAAAGAGTTTTTGGAAGATCATAGAATAGGGGAATTGTTGCAGAAATACAACAAATTTATGCCGGTGCCCATAAAATTTGGCACACGAAAAATAAACGACCCTAACTACAAGCCAAAAAAGGACAAAGACGGCAAAGAGAAAAAAGAGGATATACCGCAAATAGAGGTGGATAACATTATTAATAACCCTACGCCGGCTTGGACTAAACAGCCTTCGGATTTAAAAGAAGAAGACTACAAGGCATTTTACAGAGAACTGTATCCTATGCAATTTGAAGAGCCGCTGTTTAACATCCATTTAAATGTTGACTATCCGTTTAATTTAACCGGTATATTGTATTTTCCAAAACTCACCACCAATTTAGATATTCAAAAAGATAGGATACAACTCTATCAAAATCAGGTATTTATTACTGATAATGTGGAAGGTATTGTACCGGACTTTTTACAAATGTTACGCGGTGTAATAGATTCTCCGGATATTCCGTTAAACGTTTCCAGAAGCTATTTGCAAGCCGATGGAGCAGTAAAGAAAATTTCTACTTATATCACCAAAAAAGTAGCCGATAAACTCAACTCGCTATTTAAAAATGATAGAGAAAATTTTGAGAAAAAATGGAATGATATAAAGATAGTTATAGAGTACGGCATGCTCTCTGAAGAGAAGTTTTATGAAAAAGCTAAGAAATTTGCCCTTTATCCTACTGTGGACAATGAATATCTTACTTTAGATGAGCTTAAAGAAAAGATAAAAGATGCTCAAACCGATAAAGATGGCAATACTGTAGTGCTTTATACCAATAACGTTGAGGAACAACACAGCTATATTGAAGAAGCTAAGGAAAAAGGCTACCAGGTATTGTTGTTAGATTCGCCCATTGTGTCTCACCTTATCCAAAAACTGGAAAGTGATAACGAAAAATTAACTTTTGCCCGTGTGGATGCAAATTCTATTGATAAGTTAATTAAAAAGGACGAAGAACAAATCTCTAAATTGACGGATGAGGAAAAGAATAAATTAAAAGAGATTGTTGAAGGGGTGGTTCCAAAAGACAAATATACAGTGCAATTAGAAGCAATGGATTCTAAATCTAATCCTTTTGTAATTACCCAGCCTGAGTTTATGCGTAGGATGAAAGAAATGCAACAAACCGGTGGAGGTGGTATTATGGGTATGAGTAATTTCCCCGAAATGTACAATTTGGTAGTTAATACCAACCATGAATTGATGCAAAAAATTCTAAAAGCAAAAACCAAAAAAGAGGAATATGTAAATCAGGCATTGGATTTGGCAAGACTTTCCCAAAATCTTTTAAAAGGAAAAGACTTGACGGAGTTTATTAAACGTAGTTACGATATTTTAAAGTAATAATTTAATACTGAAATTATTAACCCCAAAAGAGCTTTAAGCTCTTTTGGGGTTAACTTTTTCGTGGAGTATTTATCACCACAAAAGGGTTTTGAGTCCCTTTTGTAGGAGGTAGGTTATTATATTTTGTGTTGATGAAACAACTTTTAAGAAATTTTAAGTATTTCTTTAAAAGGTAATGTTTAAAATTTTTATGTGAGAATAGAGTGGTTACATACATTTTTAATCTTATAATTTACTTATTATCAATTGATTAATAAAATTTAAATCTGTGAAAAATGTCATCACTTCCATAGAACACTTCCTAAAAGGTTTGGGGTTTTACCAAGGGCTACTGCTCACTATTTCAGTAGTTATACCTTTGGGTGTAGCCTATTTTTTGGATGTTATGCCATTAGGGCTACCTATAGTTTTTGGAGCATTTGTAAATGCACCCGGTGATGTGCCGGGTAGTTTAAAACGGAAGGTAAACGGTATATTGGTAAGTATTGGGCTTACGGCTGCAATAACTGCTATAGTTCTCTTTGCAAAGCCTTATTTCTTTCTGCTGTTGGTTGCTTTGGCGGTATTTTCTTTTATCAGTGCTATGATTGCGGTTTATGGATTTAGAGGTTCATTAATAGCATTTTCGGGATTATTGGCCATGGTATTAGCATTAGCGGTAAACGTAACCGGGGTTATGCCAATTTTACAATATGTTGCATTGATGATAACAGGCGGTTTGTGGTATTTATTACTTTCCTTGTTGTTGCGTAAATTTGCTTCAAAACGCAGTGAAAGGCAGTTACTTTCGGATACGCTGAACCTTACCGGTGAATACCTGAAAATTCGCGGTGATTTATTGGAAAAATGTGATGATAATGAAGATTTGTTTAAAAAATCACTGGAATTACAGACTAAAATAAGCGAAAATCACGAAACCCTTAGAGAATCACTGTTTACGGAAAGGAAAAGAAGTGGCCGTTCACATTCCGGAGAAAAGAAAGTACTTATTTTTATTTCGCTGGTGGATATCTTAGAACTGGCATTGGCTAACACCTTGGACTATTCAAAAATTAATTCCTTATTTGGTACTCAAAAAAAATACTTAGAGGTTTTTAGAAAAGTAAATGTAGCCTTGGGTAATCATCTAAAAATGCTTTCTAAACGCATTATCAATAATAATAAGCTTCCGTCTTTTGATAATTTGTCTAAGGCCTTTGAAAATGCTGATAATGCCATAGACAAATATGTCGCAGAAATGGGGTTGCCAAATGCGAGAGAAGGAGCTTTAACGCTGCAAAATTTATACAATTATCAACAACATATTTTGGAGGAGATAAGAGCAATTAGCAGGGTAATTGCCAATGTAGAAAATGCTTCTAAAATTTCTTTAAAACCGGCAGAAACAAAACAGTTTATAACACTTCAGGAATACAGTTTTAATTTTTTCTTAGGGCATTTCAGTTTTAAATCCAGTATATTCAGGTATGCATTAAGATTGAGCGTTGCTGTTGTTTTTGCTTATATTCTGGGAAGTTTTTTGGATATAAAAAATACCTATTGGATTATACTTACGTTAGTGGTAATTATGCGTCCCAATTACGGGTTAACCAAAGAACGCTCACAAAATAGGATTATAGGTACTGTAATTGGAGCTACCGTAGCTGTACTTATTATTTTGATTACCAAAAACCCTGTTGTTTATGGTGGGCTATCCATCCTTTCATTAATGTTTGCTTTTTCTTTAATTCAGCAGAGTTATAAGGTCGGAGCAGCATTTGTAACTATGCAGGTAGTTTTTATATATAGCATTTTACAGCCCAATGCCTTAGAAGTTGTAGGTTATAGGGTTTTAGATACTATTATAGGTGCCTTGTTAGCTGTTGTAGCAAATTATTTGCTGTGGCCGTTATGGGAATATAGAAATTTAAACGAAGAAATATTATCGTCTATTAAGGCAGATATCAATTATCTAAGAACAATCAAAAAATTATATAACAGTGAGCATGTTAAAGAAATAGATTATAGATTGCCCAGAAAAGCGGCATTTTTGGCCAAAAGTGATTTGAATGCAGCTTTTCAGCGGATGACGCAAGATCCAAAATCAAAGCAAAATGAATTTCAGTTGATTTTTGAAATCGTTACCATTAACCACACCATTGTAGCTGCTTTGGCTTCATTGGGTAATTTTCTTAGAAAGCATAAAAAACTCGGTTTTAAAGATCAGTTTGTAGTTTATGTAAATTATATAGAAAATACCCTTACAACTGCAGCAAATGTATTAGGAAAAACCAAAAAATTACAAACTGATAAAATGGAGGAATTGGCTTCTGCTCATGATACGCTCCTTGGTAATTATGTAGATATTTCGCATCAGAGAAATAAAGAAATAAAAAGCGGGCAAATGGAAATTCAACCGAAAATGCTTTCCGATTTACAAGAAGCCCATCTTTTGTATAATCAATTGGTATGGCTAAAAAAATTAGCTGATGACCTTAAAAAGATTGTCATAAAATACAAAAAAATATTGGGATAACTAAAATTTTAATTTTTTGTTAAAGTAATTTTTTATAAAGATAATTTGGGCAAAAAGACAAAGCCCTAAAATTAGTATTGCGTAAAAAAATGTGCCGGACAATTCACTTATTGTTATCCAATGCAAAGGAATATCTAAATAGCTAAACCATTCAGGTCGGTCTAAGTTGCGGAAAAATAACAGGTAAGAAATCAATACTGCGGTCAACAAAGAGAGTGCTGCCCATCCTCTTTTAGAAATTAGGGGCCAGTAAGCATAATTTAATTTTTGCTCCGCGGTTATAGTTTCCATTAATTTTTCCGTGAAACTTAATGAGGGCTGTTTTGCTTCATAAGATTTCATAATTTTGCGGATAACGTCGTTATTTTCTTTATTTTTTCTTCCCATAACTTACTAATGTTTCTTGCGAGAGTGTTTCGTTTAAAATGTGCATCAGTTTCTTTCTGGCCCTGTGTAATTTTACTTTTACATAATTGTATTTTAATCCCATTATTGTTGCTATTTCTGCCAATGACTGATCTTCGTAATAGTGTAAAATTAATAAGAAATTATCTTCCGGAGATAATTTCTCTAAGCAGGAATGTATTGCCTGCTTTTTATCTTTTTCTGCCAGTAGCATAAAGGCGTTTTCTGTTTCCATAAATCTATCGGGCTGGATTTCATCTATAGAAATATGATGTTGCTTCTTCTTCTTTGCGTAATCTAAACAACTGTTATAAGCTATTTTATAAAGCCATGTGGAGAATTTTGAATTGCCTTTAAAAGCAGATAAATTTTTATAGGCTTTTAAAAAAGTATCCATGGCTATTTCTTCTGCTTCAGTATTGTTTTTTACAATTTTTAAGGTAAGGCTATACACCATATTTTTATAGCGATTTACCAATATGCGAAAAAGATGAATTTCGCCATTTAGTATTTTGTTAATACAGGTCTGGTCGGTGATATCCTTCATATATTTCTATAAGACTATAATTAACTTATGTGGGTTACAATATTTTACTATTTTCTTTCAGCTATTTCTAATTAATCAAAATTTATTTGCAGATATTGTAACCATCTTGCAAAAGTGGTCGTCTTAATAAATAACATTGAAAAGAATAACTAATTAAAACATCAAAATTTTATATTATGGAAGTATTTGTAGTATTAATCGTATTTGGGGCTGTCTTTGGAATTGCCTATCTGTTTTTCTCTACCAGAAATAAGGAACGGTTGGCACTTATTGAAAAAGGAGCAGATGCCTCATTGTTTACAAAAGGTAAGCAGCATACTGCCCCGGTTTGGAAAGTGTTTATTTTAAATCTGGCATTATTGCTTATGGGTATTGGTGCAGGTATTGTTATTGGGGGAATTCTGACTACTTATCTTAATCTTATAGAGGACATTGCTATGCCCGGTTCTATATTCTTAATGGCCGGCACGGGATTGTTAATCGGGTTTTTTCAAACTAAAAATCTGGACAAAGAATAATCAAAACGGTTTATTGAAATTTATCCAATAAAAAATCCGTTTGAATGTTCAAACGGATTTTTTTAATACCAAATGGGCTAATTTGTCAGCCTTTTTGGTATAAGTTGGTTTTATGGTTGATTGTTAATTTATTGCAAAATCAAAATAGGTGTCCGGATAAGGTTCTTTAGCTAGGGTAAAATGCCACCATTCGTTTTCATAAGGTTTAAAACCGTATTTTACCATTTTGCGTTGCAATAATAGCCGAATAGCACGTTGGTTTTTAGTAATTTTTGTATAGCTAACATTAGATTTTTCATCAAAAAGGTCATAGGAACTGCCTAGGTCTAAAATGTGTCCGGTTTTTAAAGATACAATAGTAAGGTCAACGGTACTACCGCGGCTGTGAGCACTTTTTTCGGTAATATAGCCATCTTCAAATAAACTACTCTTATCTACATTGGGATAAAATCTGTCTTTCATTTTAGTGTCTGTAGTATCCTGAGCCCACCTGATAAAATGATTTACTGCTCGTTGTGGCCGGTAGGCATCAAAAACCAAAAGACCAAATCCTAATTTTTCAAAATCGGCTTGGACTTTTTTCAATGCCTTTGCGGCTTCTTTAGTCATGATACATTTTGGTCTTTCATAACCGTCTATAGGTTCGCCTACAAAGTTATTACTGCCATAATATCTGAGGTCAGTACGTAGATTGGGGATGTATTCCTTAGCATCTACAAAACCTTCGGGAATGCCCGTAGTGCTATTCTGAGCTGTTAATACGGTGCTTAATGCTAAAAATAGAACCGCTAATATATGGGTTGCACCACTTTTAATTTTCATATATGTTTTAGGTATTGGTTATCTGTTTAACGCCAAAATTAGAAATATATTTTCTGTTATAGTATGGTTATGAATTTTTTGTGTTAAAATTTATATTTAGTTGTATCTTTATCACACTATGAAACCAGTCAATCAAAAATTAATTTCTAAGAAAAAACCGGCCTATCCTATTACGCCTATGCTGTCCGATTATTTGAGAGAGCAAGGCCGGGCGATTAAAATTCCAATTTTCTATGACGATTTGTTGCGTTTTCAGGGAGCAGTGGAAATTTATGACGATATGGGCAATGATACCTTGTGGATTAGTACTTATTATAATGAAAATGAGCGAATTGAAATAGATAGGAGCCTTAAAAAAATATATACTATTCTCCATGCAGACGGTACAGACGCCATGCTACCCTATTTAAACATAGACAATATTGATTTTTGTACATTTGGTAATTCTAAGCCTTTTAGGATAAAAGTGCGGAATATTCTCAATGACAATTATTTGTTTTTTTATGTTAAAAAAGCCGATGCTTCTCGCATTTATGGTTTGGAATTAGAACATATTCTTTCACCTAATCATATTAATTTTTTAGTCTATAAAGATACGCTTATTGAGGAGCATATCTCCGGAATTCCGGGTGATATTTTTATAGAAACTATGCTGGATGGTTGTTCAGACCAAGATAAAAGTGCTATTGCCAAAGAGTTTGTAAAATTTAACGAACGGTGTTTCGTGCGGCTATTGGGCGATATGCGTTCCTATAATTATGTGATGGTGCTTACCCATGATTTTGATCGCATTCAGTACCGTATTCGTTCTATTGATTTTGACCAGCAATGTTATGAAGGCAACCCAAAAGTCTATAAGCCACAGTTTTTAAAAGAAAATAACAAACTGGTAGCCATGACCGGGCAATTGCTGCAAAAAGAGTCTATAGACCAATACGAATTAGAAGAACGGTCATTGTTGGCAAAAAGAGCGGTAAGTGATGAAGATAGGTTAGAAGAACTATTGGCTTGCATGAAAAACGATACCATATCTACTCCGGAAAAAATTGCGGAACTCAAAAGAGGTTTGGTGCAACTCACCGGCGATGTAAACTTTAAAAAATCTAACAACATGGGGAATATCTTAGAGAGTGCTCTGGATTTTGTGGTAAGGAATTACAAAAATTTAAATCCTTATTACATTAGGAGAAATAGAAAAATATAAAACTGCTTATCGGATAATTATACCAATTATATGTAACATTACATATTAGACTTGGTATTAGCAATAGAGCCTCTTATATTGCCGATTTATCAACTGCTAAAAGAATGTTTAGCCGTAAATATCATTAAGAATTTTGGCCAGCCGAATTCCAGCCTTTTGCAATTGGGTTCGGACGGTATCAAAGTAGAGGTAATTGTATTTGTACCGTAAATTCTGGCCTACTTCTACAGAGTTATAGACTTCTATAGTGAGTTTGTGAATCTCATTTACCCAGTCTACCACACTGCCTTTTTTAATGGCTTCTATTTGTTTTTTACTCAGGTCTTCGGCATTTTCTGCCAATTCCAAATAGCTCATGCCAAATTTGTCAATCATGTCTTCATCCCATACGCGATGCAGGTTGGTGCCTTTGCCAAACCATTGTACTTGAATGGTGTTTCCACCTTTGTCAGATTTTCTACCTATATGCAAGGGTTGGTGTAGGTCGCCTATTAGATGTACCAGTAGTTTTAAATAAAACTGTTGATCTTCACGGCTACTTTTTTTGTCTTTTAGTACCGCTATACATTTGTTTATTCCGGTAACCAAATCACCATCCGGATTTTTTTCTGATTCCTCGTAGGTTTGGTCAAATGGCATGTTTATGTAATGCCAGGTATAAAATTTGTCATATTTGCGATCTGATTTTATGTCATCACCGTAAGTGGATATAAAAGCTAAACTTTTTCCGTCCAATAACTTGTCTATTTTTTTTAGGACTTTTCTGCTAAGGTGTTCCTCGGCTATTTTTCCCATGGCTCTATGTCCGGTAGGCCCCCAAAAAGGCAGTGAAGCGTAGCTGTTAGCAGTAATTAAAAACGTGAATAAAACAGAAAAAAGAATGGACTTCATGATAAAATTTTTTACAAAAATAGTGAATTAGAATGATAAAACTTTTGAAAATTAAAATATTATTTGATATATTTGTGATATTATAATAATATTAAAATAAAAGAAGAAAAAATTATTCGGGTTCCCAATGGAAAATGTTTTGATAACTGTGGCCGGAATTGCCATGTTGATAACCATGGCCGCTTTTATTGCGGAAGTAATATTTGTTCTTTCTGTTAAGTTTTCTATAACAATAAATGAAGATGGTACGATATATTGGTCTTGGCCTGTACATAGGTCATTATGAATAATTCGGCTTATAATATGTGCTAAATACAACATGAAAATTAGAACCTTAATCATACTGTTATTTGTTAATTGTCAATTGTTTTCTCAGGTTAAATCAGAAGAAATTTGCATAGAAAATGACAGTGTAAAACTTCCGGGAACCTTAACCTATACTAATACTAATGCTCCGCTCATTATATGGGTGCACGGTTCGGGAAATGTAGATAGAAACGGTAACCAGGCCGGTCTTAATGTAAGAGCCAATTACATAAAACAGTTTAGAGATAGTATTAATAAAAAGGGTATTGCTTTTTTTAGTTATGACAAACGGACATCTAACGCAGAGAATTTTCCTTATTTAAAAGATATCGTTTTAGAGGATTTTGTTGAAGATGCCAAGAAAGTAATTGCTCATTTTAGGAAAGATAAACGTTTTTCGCAATTAGTTTTATTAGGCCACAGCCAAGGAAGCTTAGTTGCCATGCTGGTTGCTGATGATGTAGATAAATTTATCTCCTTAGCCGGCCCGGCAAGAAGCATAGATGAAGTGGTAATTGAACAAACCAGAAAAAAATCGCCATTTGCATTAGACACAGTAGAAGCATATTTTACCGAGTTGAAAACCACGGGTACTTTAAAATATGTAAACCCAATGCTAATAAGCCTGTTTAAAAGAGACAATTTGCCTTTTTTAATTTCTTGGATGCGATATAAGCCGATAGAAGAAATAAAAAA
>PDQE01000019.1 GCA_002747735.1 Flavobacteriales bacterium
ACAATTTTTTGAAATTTTTTAACAGGAACTCCAAAGTGATGTTTAAAAACTCTATTCAAATGCCTTCGGCTTATATTGAGTTGTAATGATAAATCTTCTACTAATAAATCTGCATGATTATCAAGAATATAAGCTATGGATTTTTCTAGGATTATATTTTTATGTTTGTTGTAGCGTTTAAGCAAAAAATCATCTAATAATTCTGTTAAAATAGCAGTGTCTTTTGTTTTAAAAAGTGATTTTAACTCTTTTTCATTAAAGAAATTGAAATCAATTAAATAATCCGAAAAATCTATGTTTTTAAAAAATTGCTGTACTCCAAAAGGTTTAAAAACGATGACAATTCTATACACTTTGCCTTTTTGTTTGACCAATAAAAGCTTATCTCGAATAGGAGTGAATATCTGCAAAGGTGATGTGTTTTCCTGAAAAATAACCGTTTTGTCTCCCAATCTTATATGCGATTGATATAATGAAATGGTCGTGTTAAAATGAGGATAGCATTCAAATTCATGAGAAATATTATCGGGTTTTACATCCAAATAATAATAATCAACATACTTTGCTATATGTGTATTTTGAGGTTTAAAAGTTTTAAAAATATCATTTACAGCCATAATCTTAGGTTAAATGGTAGGTGATGAGAAAGTATAAACGTAGTGTGGAATTACGAATCCTACACTTTTAACTTTACTTATATGTTTGTTAATAGCTCATATGTTTAGCTTAAACAATTAACTCGATTATGCCATTTATACCATTTCCACCTCAAAATTACTCAATAAAATGTGCCTTTTTATGCTATATTTCGTTGTAAAAATAAACTATAGCTACGGCTATACTTAATTTTTAAAGCAGAACTGGTATTACAATTTAAACTTACCGTAATAAAAGACCTCTTTTTTTCAAAAGAAAAATTATTGTAGTTATGACTATGCATCATTTTTAGTTTACAAAATCTTATACGTCAAAAATAAAAAATTTCTTAAAATTGACTATTTTCCAAGTAAATTCTGCTTTAATTAGGAAGGCCACTTTTTGGTAGTTTTAACCTCTCTTAAGGAAAATTAATCCGAAATAAATTATAATTGGCATAATAATTCGTATTAACTACTTTCTAAATTTTCTTTCTTTCCAATTATGTGAACCAAATAGTGATAAGATGACCACTACAACCGTATAAAATGGATAACAAATACTGCTTAAGACAAACCAGCCTACAGAAAAAGGTTTTTTAAAAAATTGATTGACTTTAATCAAAAAAACAGTATCAATAATAAGTTTTATAAGAAAAAATGAATATAAATAGATGATTTGAATGCCTCCAAATATTGCAGAAAACACCAAAATAATCAATGTTAAATTAGTTAGAAAAACCAATAAACCAATACTTTTACTCAACATATTTTTAATAGCGGTAGTTTTAGCAGCCCATCGGATACGTTGGTTAAATAAAGCCTTTAAATTTTTCATAGGCAATGTTTTTACCGTGCACGTATTTTGTTTTAAGAATTGAACTTTCTCTGGCTGGTGGCCTAAAAATTTTTCCATTAGAAAAATATCATCGCCACTAACTATACTTTCGTTGCCCGAAAAACCGCCCAATTTATTAAACAATGATTTATTGTAGCACAAATTAGCTCCATTGCACAACACAGGTTTTTTCCAGCCGAAACTGCCTATGGTTACGCCTTGTAAACTAAGAAAATCCAGATATTGAAATTTTTCTAAAAAATTGTTTTTGGTTTTGTATTCGACAGGGGCGGCAATAAAATTGGTTTTTCTTTCGGTGATAAACGTGCTAAAAAGTGAGAGCCAGTTTTTGGGTATTGTGCAGTCTGCATCAGTGGTTATTATCCAGTTGTTTTCTGAATTTTTTATACCAATGGTAATAGCGTGTTTTTTTGGTGAGCCATACGTTTTTGTACTTTTTACCAACCGGATGTTGGGGCTGTGTTGCATGTATTTATTAATAATCTCAGCTGAATTATCCGTAGAATAATCATCAATAAATATAATTTCAAATAAGGCCTTTGGATAATCTAATTGCTTAAAGCTGTTAATAAGCAGAGGTAAATTTTCTGACTCATTCCTAAAAGGCACTAAAATGGAGAATCGGTGTGTTTTTGTATAAGATAAAGGGTCAAATTTTGGCAATTTTTTTATTCCCCACGCCATATACAAAATTAGAAAAAGGTAAATGGCAAATAGTATGTATCCGGCAACTATCATTCTTGTTTGTTTACATTAAAATTTAATACAAAAAAACTACCCAACATTGCAGGAATACCAAAATTTAATATCCACATAAGCATAGTAATGGTTATTATTACCGCTTCATCAGTATGAATAAGCGTAAACAGATATAATGCCGCAGAACCTTTTATCAACCAATCAAAAAATGGTAAAGCCGGAATAATAGAGGCTAAAATGTATGTGCTGAAAATAAGTGCCATAAGTGTAAAATAACCGGCTTCTACATTAAAAACAATTGCGAGAAAAAAAAATTGGTGCGAAAAAATAAGATATCGCAATAAGGAAAATAGTACATTTTTTATTTTGAGTTTTGAAGGCCTGTTTTTTATGAATTCTACAATTTTTTGCAAATAGAATCCATGAATTTTTCTATTATATTTTAAGAAAATAACTGAAAATAATAGTGTAATAAAGGCAATCATAGCCGCTATTTCCGGTAAAGGGTATCCTTTTTTAGGCAGCGGTAGAAAGATAGAAATTCCTATCAACCCTAAAAGGCCAAACATTAAAGTAACGCCCATTTGTGTCATATTACCAATCAGGTTTAGCAACATTACTTTTCGTCTATTACCTTTCTTGTAATAGATGGCTTTTGCTCCGTATTCGCCTATTCTGTTGGGTGTGATAAGCGATGCTGTGAGCGATCCTAAACTCTGCTCAATTGCATTTGCTAAGGATATTGGTTTGATAACATGTACTAAATTTTGCCATTTTAAACCCTCCAAAGTCCAGTTAGCAATTGTAAAAAGAGATAAAATGAGTAGAAGCATCCAAATGTTAAACTGTCTTTCAACAAGTGCAGTAAGTTGCTGCCAATTTAGGTGGTGATGCTGCGTGAGTTTAGTGTACAAAAAATAAAATGCACCGGAAACAATAGACAGCTTAATCAGAAAAAAAAGAATTTTTTTGGCTTTGTTTATCAATGCTTTGTATTTTAGTGCAAAGTAAAGCTAAATTTTTAAAGTTAAACTCATTATAATAACCGAATTCAGGTTAATAAAAGCCTGCAAGGTTATAATCCTGTTTTGGCTGTTTTGCGTGCCTACCGTTCTTAAGCAGAGTTCAGAATAGCTATTTTTTAAGGTGAAATATAAAAATTTAGGAAATTTTTTATTGAGCCTTTGCAGATTAATTGTAAAAAATTGCATATTCTTTGGATTAAGGTATGTAGTGCCCGTTTTTAAACCTATGCAATGAGAAAATTGGCTAAGCGAAATTTTTTAATTTTGCAATTGTATATAAATCAAAAATTTGAAAACTGAAAAAATTATATTGGGGATAGATCCGGGTACATCAGTTATGGGATATGGATTGATAAAAGTGCACGACAAACAAATGCAGTTTATGCAATTGAACGAACTGCGATTAAAAAAATATGAAAATCATTATATAAAACTAAAATACATCTATGAGCGTACCATAGAAATAATAGATACTTACCATCCGGATGAAATTGCCATAGAAGCTCCGTTCTACGGAAAAAATGTACAAAGTATGCTCAAACTGGGCCGGGCACAAGGTGTTGCTATGGCAGCGGGTTTATCCCGGCAGGTGGCCATAACGGAATATTCTCCAAAAAAAATAAAAATGGCCATTACCGGAAACGGAAATGCAAGTAAGCAACAGGTTGCCAAGATGTTACAAAGCCTTTTAAAGCTAAAAGAATTGCCTGAAAATTTAGATGCTACGGATGGCTTGGCAGCAGCAGTTTGTCATTTTTATAATGCCGGTAAACCCGTAGGAGAAAAAAGCTATTCCGGATGGAGTGCCTTTGTAAAGAATAATCCTGATAAAATTAAATAGCAGTGGTATTACAGAATTGTTTGTGGTAAGAATTTTAACAAATAAAATATGGCATTTAGAAATCTAACGGTATTTAAAAAATTATTTGTTTCGGCAATGAAAACTTTTAAGATTTCTAAAGAATCTACAAAAGAAGAAACCTGTTTGTTAACAAATAGTGATGCTGAAAATTCTGAATTTAAAGCCTGGTTGATGATTGCATTTGAATACAGAGAAAAAAGTATTTTTAAAGAATTGATACCTAGAAGTGAAGAGATAGACGGGCTTATAAGTAGTATGATTAATAATCCAGATAAGTTTGGAGTAAAATAACTGCAACTGTTACTAAATGTCTATTTATCTACACATCCCTTTTTGTAAGCAGGCCTGCTATTATTGCGACTTTCATTTTTCTACTTCTTTAAAACGAAAAAAAGAAATGATAGCTGCTTTGGTTAGAGAACTGGAGTTGCGTAAAAATGAAATTAGCGGGCAGGTAGAAACTATCTATTTTGGAGGGGGGACACCTTCTTTGCTGGGTGTTGATGAAATTGAAATTCTAATTGAGACCATCTGTAAAAATTACAATGTAATCGGTTCGCCGGAAATAACTTTGGAAGCTAATCCTGATGATTTGACAAAAGAAAAGATTAAAGAGCTTGCTGTTTCTCCGATTAACCGGCTCAGTATTGGGATTCAATCATTTTTTGATGAAGATTTACAATGGATGAACCGTGCACATAACGCTAGAGATTCCAAGATGTGTTTAGATGTAGCCACCGCTTATTTTGATAATATCACCATAGATTTGATTTATGGAATTCCGGGAATGGGACATGATAGGTGGTTGGAAAATCTGAACCATTTTTTTAATTATGGAATTAAACATTTGTCTGCTTATGCCTTAACGGTAGAGCCAAAAACGGCTCTGGCAAATTTTATAAAAAAGAAAAAGTACAAAAACGTGTCCGATGCCTTGGCTCAGGAACATTTTAATGTTTTGCTGGCTAAAGCAGAAGCTAATGGCTTTGTGCATTACGAAACATCAAATTTTGGCAAACCCGGTTACTTTTCTACACACAACACGGCTTATTGGCTCAGTAAACCATATTTGGGAATAGGCCCTTCTGCTCATGCTTTTAATGGCGAACACCGCAGTTGGAATGTGGCTAACAATGCCAAATATTTAAGGGCTATTGCCAATGATACTTTGCCTCAAACTATTGAAAAATTATCCAAAAAAGATAGGTTTAATGAACAAATAATGACCGGATTACGTACTGTATGGGGAGTAGATTTGGAACGGGTTAAAGATGATTATGGGTTGGATTTTAAATGCCAACTTATAGAAAACGCTCAAAAATTTTTGGTTGCCGGATTATTGGAACTGGATAACCAAAAAACATTGAAAACTACAAACAAAGGAAAATTTTTAGCAGATGGAATTGCGGCTGATTTGTTTGT
>PDQE01000020.1 GCA_002747735.1 Flavobacteriales bacterium
GCTTTTGCGGTTTAATATTAAAACAACTCAATTAATAAAACTCCTACTTGTAAATTATATTATTTTAAAACTGTTAATGTTATTCTAATAAATGTTAAACCTTAATTATTGCTAATTTTTTTGATTCCGTAGCACTGCTATGCAATGAAGAGGTTTAAACCACTTCTATAAGAAAATACTACGGAAACCCAAGCCACCGATAAAAAGAACTCAACCGTCCTATTGCCCGGTTTCAAACAGCTTTTCATCGCAACCCTACGTTGCTTCCTTGATTTTCAATATTTTTTTGGATAGGCCAAACGCACCCCCTAAATAATAAAAATCTTGTCCATACCACTAAAATAGACAGATTACGACAACTTTGTAGAAAATAACCAGAATGGGATTAGTTTTTAGTTTTCAAAAAATTAGAGTTATTAACAAAAAGGGGGATTTATCGTACCCCTCTATTTATTCTTTGGTACCTTCTTTAAAAAGTTTTTTATCTGCCTGAACGGATAAAGGCAGTTTTGTTGTAAGTTGAGTAATGAGGTTTTGGGCAAATTTGTAATCTACTTTCCGACTACGGTGTACATTTCATTTTTTTTGAGTTTACCCAGACGATACCAACGACGTTTATCATCTATACAAACTACAATCTCACCAATTGAAAAATCACTTTTCATGGTTATTCACAGATATAAAATAGTGTTATTTATAAAATCTTATTACTTTTCCTCCTCAAACTCGCAATATAACTATTATTATCTAATTTTCAAAAAAAAGCCCGAAGAATTTTCAAAAATTCTTCGGGCTAAATAATAGATTTAATTTTAAACTTAATTTAATATGAAAATATCTGATTTTTTTAATTGTGCTAATACCGGCTCCAACTCTGGAGTGTTATGTTTAGATTCAACAGGCATCTCCTGAATCATCTGAGAAAGTACATCATCGGCAAAATTATAGTCCACTTTTCTAAATCTGTTGGCTGCATAAGCATGATATCCACTACTTGGGCTTTTTACCTCTTCTAAAATGAGGCCTCCATCATAAGGATTAAAACCTTTTATTGTGTACATTTCTCCCTTTTTTAATCCACCTAATTTATACCATCTTTTTTTCGCATCTACACATACTACAATTTCTCCTTTCTTAAACATAACATTTAACTTATTTAATTAAACTTCTTACATTATTGAAACAAGATAGAGGATATTTTTCCTACTTGTAATTCAAAATTCTATATAAAAATCAGGCTAAAATGTTAATAATCAGAAAGGATAAATTTTGTTAAATATCCATTTTGAAAGTATTAAGCAGATAGTTACTTAGCGATGATTTATAGAAAGAGAACGAAAGAATTTAAAAAAAATTATGTCTTTTAGTCAAATTTCTTGAAACCCTTTAAAGGTTACGGAAAAATTAAAATTTTCTATTCGGATTAAACGGCGTTAAATCCATGGATAATTTCTTGCCGGTTATTATTTCGGTTACCAATTTTCCCGTTGCCGGACCCAAACTCCAACCCATCATAGCATGTCCGGTAGCCAAGGTAACATTCTCAAACCCATTTAATCTCCCAATATAGGGCAAACCATCCGGAGACACAGGACGTAATCCGCATTTGACATTGGCAACAGCCTCTTCGGAGATTTTTAAGTTTTGGTAGTAACTTTCGGCTGCGGCCTTTATGGTAAAGACCCTTTCTTTTCTTATGGTATGATTTATTCCGGAAAATTCCATAGTACCGGCAAATCTGGTAAAGCCCTGCATAGGTGTAACTGCTACTTTTGATTCCATTAAAATGGCCGGGTAATTTATCTCTAACGGTTTATAAACATTCAAACTATAGCCTTTTCCGGCTTCAAGAGGTATTTTTATGCCCAAATACTTTGTGAGATACTTACTCCACGCACCGGAAGCTATAATGATTTCATCTGCGGCATAATTTTTCTTTTCAGTTTCTACCGTGGCAACTTTGTTACCATTGGTTTTAAAGCTCTTTACACTACTATTGGGTATTATCTTTACATCATTTTTAACTAAATAATCTTGTAAATTTTTCATAATAACATTAGGCGTAGTATGAGAATCACATTCATAATGTATGGCACCTTTTATATCATCACTCAAATTAGGCTCCAACTGGACTAATTCTTTAACAGTAAGATTTTTTACAGATAAACCCATCTCCTTTACTTTTGCCGCCACTTTGCGTTCAGCTTCTCCCACAGCCTCATTCTTATACAACATTAATAAGCCTATGTGTTCCAATTGAAAATCTCCCAAATCACCTGATGATTTTAAACCATCATACAATTCTTTACTCATCACATTGATGTCTTTAATAATCGGAATAGCACGCTCTACTTTTTGAGCCGTAGCTGATTTTTTAAAATACCATGCCCATCGTAAAAAATCTAAATCTAATCTCGGCTTTATATAGAAAGGGCTGCGGCTGTTAAACATCCATTTTAACCCTTTGGCAATCATTCCGGGTGCTGCCAAAGAAATAATGTGGCTGGGGGTTAAATAACCGGCATTTACATAAGAGGCACCACCATGGCTTACGGCCATATCAGTTTGATCTAAAACAGTTACTTTACAACCTTCTTTTTGTAGATAATAAGCAGTACATAAGCCAATTATGCCTCTGCCGATGACGATACAAGATTTCAAATTGTTATTGAATTTGGGTAATTAATTGCAGAAAAACAAATTTTGCCACAAAAACTATTAGACAAAGTCAAAAAAATATAAAAAACTTTTTACAGTTTTTTCTTTACTTCTACTTTTTGGTAGGCTTCTATTACGTCTTCTATCTGTATATCGTTGTAATTTTTAATTTGAATACCACAGTCATATCCTTTTGCCACTTCCTTAACACTTCCCTAATAATTCTAACTTTGGAATTTCTAAAAATCTTTCCATCTGTAACCATACAGCCGGCAATAGTCCCTACTTTAGAAATTTTATAAGTTTCTCTAATTTCCGCAGTACCGGTAACCTCTTCTTTTATTTCAGGAGAGAGCATACCTTCCATGGCATCGGTAATATCGTTTATAACATCATAGATAATGGAATAGGTTCTAATATCAATTTCCTCTTGCTCTGCAATATTTCTGGCATTAGCAGAAGGCCTTACATTAAAGCCAATAACAATAGCATCTGAAGCTGATGCCAATAATATATCCGATTCTGTTATGGCTCCTACCCCTTTGTGAATGATATTCACCTGAATTTCTTCGGTAGAGAGTTTCTGTAACGAATCCGTTAAAGCTTCCACGGAACCGTCCACATCGCCTTTTAGAATAATATTTAGTTCCTTAAATTCTCCTAATGCAATTCGTCTGCCTATTTCGTCTAAGGTAATATGTTTTTGTGTTCGTACGGATTGTTCCCGTTGAAGTTGGTCGCGTTTGGCTGCAATTTGTTTAGCTTCCCGTTCGTCTTCAAACACCCAGAATTTATCTCCGGCCTGAGGAGCTCCGTCTAAGCCGAGGATAGATAAAGGAGTAGCCGGGCCTGCCGTTTTTAAAGAAGCTCCACGCTCATTGTGCATGGCTTTTACCTTACCACTATGTCTTCCGGCAAGGATATAATCTCCAATTTTTAATGTGCCGGATTCTACCAATACAGTAGCTACATATCCTTTACCCTTGTCCAAAAGAGCCTCTACCACGGTTCCTAAAGCGTTTTTATCAGGATTGGCTTTTAACTCTAATAATTCAGCTTCTAACAGCACTTTTTCCAATAGCTCATCTATACCTTGGCCGGTTTTGGCTGAAACATCGTGAGATTGGATTTTTCCACCCCAATCCTCTACCAGTAAGTTCATTCCTGCTAATTCCTCTTTTACTTTATCAGGATTAGCATCCGGTTTATCTATTTTATTAATGGCAAAAACAATGGGTACACCAGCGGCCTGAGCATGGCTGATAGCCTCTCTGGTTTGCGGCATAATGGAATCATCTGCAGCAATAACAATAATAACGATATCGGTTACCTGAGCTCCTCTGGCACGCATTGCGGTAAAGGCTTCATGGCCGGGAGTATCTAAAAAGGTGATTTTCTGGCCGTCTTTTAATTCTACCCCATAAGCACCAATATGCTGTGTAATTCCACCGGATTCACCGGCAATAACATTTGCTTCCCTGATATAATCTAGCAATGATGTTTTACCATGATCTACATGGCCCATTACCGTAACTATCGGGGCCCTTGGTTTTAAATCTTCCGGATTGTCTTTTTCCTCCTCAATGGCTTCTTCTACTTCCGCACTTACAAATTCTACCTGAAAACCAAATTCTTCCGCCACTATAGTTAACGTTTCAGCATCTAACCGCTGGTTCATGGTTACCATCATTCCCAAAGCCATACAAGCTGAAATAATTTCTGTAACTGAAACATTCATCATGGTTGCCAATTCACTGGCGGTAACAAATTCTGTAACTTTTAATTTTTTGCTTTCCTGTTCCTGTTGTTCTATATCTTTCTCAGTCTGTTGCCTATGAAGTTCTCTTTTCTCTTTTCTGTATTTTGCTCCCTTTTTCTTCTTAGATTTGCCTTGTAGTTTCTCTAAGGTTTCCCTAATCTGTTTTTGTACTTCTTCTTCAGTAGGCTCCTCTTTAACAATTTTCTTTCTGCCTTTTCCGGCACCACTCTTTTTGTTTCTAAAGGCATCTACAGATTTGTTTATTCTTTTTCGTTTACGCTTTCCTCTGGCAGCACTATCGTCTTCCTTTTTATCTTTTTTCTTCTTGGGCTTTTTAAACTGTTCTAAGTCTATTTTCTCTCCTACTTGTTTAGGGCCGGCAAGTTTTTGATAATTGGTCTTTATTTTCTCCGGCTCTTGTTTTTCCTCAACTTTAGGTTTTTTAGGTTTTTCTACAACTTTTTCTTTGGCTGTATCTTTTTTAGCAACCGGTTTGGGTTCTTCTTTTACCTCCTCTTTTTTGGTATCAGAATCCTTTTTCTTGTCTAAGTCTATTTTTCCAACCTGTTTTATTCCGGCTAACTTTTCAAATTCCGGTTTAAATATCTTTTCTTTTCTGGACTCTTCCAGACGTTTTTTCTCTAATTCTTTTTCCTGAGCTAAACGCAAGGCTTCTTTTTCCTTTCTTTTTTCTTCACTTACCTCTTTAGAGGCAACTTTCTCACTTTTATCCGTCTGAAACTCTTCCAATAGCACGTTATACACCTCATCGGTAATTTTAGTAGTAGGCCTGGCTTCTATCTCTATGCCTTCATTGCTCAAATGCTCTACTGCCCTGTCCAACGAAATGTTTAATTCTCTTAAAACTTTATTTAGCCTTAACGTTTTAGCCATATAATCTTTTTGTTTACTTTTATTTTTTTGTGAATGGACTTAAATTGGTTATTCAAATTCTGCCTTTAGAATTTTTTGAACTTCTAAAACTGTCTCTTCTTCTAAGTCGGTTCTTTTTACCAATTCTTCTACCTCTAAGTCCAATACACTTTTTGCGGTATCTAAACCAATATTTTTAAATTCCTCTATTACCCATTCTTCTATTTCATCGGAAAATTCTGATAATTCTACGTCTTCATCCAGCAAACCTTCTCTTTGTACATCAATCTCGTAACCGGTTAGTTGGCTGGCCAATCTAATATTTACCCCGCCTTTTCCAATGGCCTTAGAAACCTGATCAGGTTGCAAAAATACATCAACTCTGGGTTTTTCACCCTCCTCTGTAGCCGGTTTTATTTCCATTGAGGTAACCTTAGCCGGGCTGAGTGCTCTGGCAATAAAGATCTGATCGTTTTTTGTAAAATTAATTACATCTATATTTTCGTTGCCCAATTCCCGCACAATACCGTGAATTCTACTACCTTTCATACCTACACAGGCTCCTACCGGATCTATTCTGTCATCGTAAGAATCAACGGCTACCTTAGCTTTTTCACCGGGGATTCTGGCTACCCTTTCTATGGTAATAAGGCCATCAAAAACTTCAGGAATTTCCTGTTCAAACAACTTAACTAAAAATTTTGGGTCTGTTCTGGACATAATTATAGCAGGCTTGTTACCTCTAAGCTCTACCATTTTAATTATTCCTCTTACAGATTCTCCTTTTCTAAAATAGTCTGAGCGAATTTGTTCACTTTTGGGCAAAATAATTTCATTGCCTTCATCGTCCAATAAGATTATGGCATTATGCCTTATATGATGAACTTCGGCAGTATAAATTTCGCCTTCCAAATCTTTAAATTGCTTAAATACATTTGTATTATCGTGTTCGTGTATCTTGGCAATTAGGTTCTGGCGAAGTGCTAAAATAGCCCTACGGCCTAAGTGTTCTAATTTTACCTCCTCAGAAACATCTTCACCTACTTCAAAATCAGGTTCTATTTTTTGAGCATCACTCAATGATATTTCTTCATTGGGCAATTCTACCTCACCATCATTTACTACTATACGGTTTCGCCAAATCTCCAAATCACCTTTATCAGGGTTTATGATAATATCAAAATTATCATCTGACCCGAATTTTCTTTTAAGAGCCGATCTAAAAACTTCTTCCAGAATGGCCATTAAGGTAACTCTGTCTATACTTTTTTCGTCTTTAAATTCTGAAAAAGACTCTATTAAAGCAATATTTTCCATGCACTTTTCTAATTAAAATTTAATTTTCACTTTCGCTTTTTTTATATCGTCTAAGGCAATTTTTGCCTTTTTTGTTACGGTTACTTTGCCTTTGCCAATGGGCTTTGGTTCTCTTACTTTCCAAGTAAGCACTATATTATTATCAACTATTTCTTCCAGGGTTCCTTCAAATTTTTCTTCACCGGTAGAAATTTTAACAGTTCTGCCTATATTTTTTTTATACTGCCTGATATTCTGCAAAGGAGCGTCAATACCCGGAGAGGTTACCTTTAGAGAATAATCATAAGTATCTCTATCCAGATTTTGTTCTATATAACGGTTTATATCAATACAATTATCTATAGTTACTCCTTGGTCACCGTCTATCGTTACTACAATATCCTTATTATCAGAAATATTTAAATCAACTAAAAATAATTTTTCGTCATTTTTTAAAGCCTCCTGCACCAGATGTTCTAACGTTTCCCTCACTACAATACAATCAGTTTTTCTGTATAAAAAGAGGGGACTTGATGTCCCCTCCATTTTTTTAATCTTAAATTCAGTGCAAATATACAAACTTAAGGCGAAACATTCAAGTATTTTTAAAACGAATATAAAATACCTTTATTTTAGCAATAGTATCCTAACCTGAGTTCGATTAATATTGTGACCACAGCTTTCTTTATTTTTGATTAGAAATTTTATGAAATTTTCGAGTAATATCGAGATATTACGAGGAGATAGAAAGTCTTAACAAGAAACGTATATAACACCTCATCTTTGTATTTAAAAACCTTTGAAATATCTTGATATTTCTTCATGCTTTTAATACCATTTCCACCTCAAAATTACTCGATAAAATGTGCCTTTTTATGCTATATTTCGTTGTAAAAATAAACTATAACTACTGCTATACTTAATTTTTACGCCTTATCTATCACAAAAATTCATCATTTTATTTTTTGAGTATTTTTAAAGCAGAACTGGTATAAGTACAAATCTAAAGTATTCTATACGTTCTGTGAAAACAAGATTAACCGAACTCAGGTTCCTAAATAAATTTGTTCATTTTTTTATTGAACTCATTCTGAATTTTTATCCTTAACCGAAGATGAGATAGGGTTTATTAATGATAAGATAATTTTTGAAAGTCATAATCGTAGCTATGCATAAAAAAGTGATGAAATACGAACAAATCTGAACTATTTTTCAGAAAACAGAAAAAGTCAAAATGATTTCTATGATAAGAATCATGGTTTTTTAACGTTATATTAGTGTAAATTTACCAAATCCTTAAACCATAATATTATGAAAACTATATTAGTACCCATCGATTTTTCTGATGAAGCCAAATATGCCGCTAAGGTGGCAGCCGCGATAGCTAAAAAGCACAATAGCGAGATTATACTCCTTCACATGCTGGATATTCCGTCCGGTGCGATAGATTTTATAACCGGAAATGAAAATCACGGCGGCCCACAAGCCATTTTATTTATGAAAGGTATTCATAAACGCTTTGAAAAATTTAAAAAACGACCCTTTTTTAAAGATGTAAAACTGCATGAAGATGTAATTTTTCACAAAGCGTTTGAGGGCGTTATTGAAGAGAGCAAAAAGCACAATGTAGATCTTATAGTTATGGGTTCACAAGGAGCTACCGGCCTTAAAGAAATGCTGGTAGGATCTAATACCGAAAAGGTAGTACGGCAATCTGATATTCCTGTTTTGGTAATTAAAAAAGAAGTAAAAGATTTTACCCTTAATAACATGATATTTGCCTCCAATTTTGGCAAAGACAGCAAGAAAAAATTTCAAAATGTCCTGGATTTTGCTAAAAAATTTAATGCAAAGTTGCATTTACTTTTTATCAATACCATTAAGAACTTTGAACCTACCAGAGTAACCAAAGAAAAGTTGGCAAGTTTTGTTTCGGACTTTGATATGCCGGAACATACCATCAATATTTACAATGACATTACCATAGAAGAAGGTATCTTAAACTTTGGACAAGAAATAAATGCCGATATTATTGCTATAAATACGCACGGCAGAAGCGGTTTATCCCAATTGTTTACGGAAAGCATAAGCAAAGATTTGGCTAACCATGCCTTGCGACCAGTAATTACATTTAAAATTTAAGCCTACTGCTTGCCTCCGTTTTGAGAAAACAGGACAGGTTTTCCCAATCAATCCTGCATCAAAATTTAGAATTGTAAAAACGGAGTGGGAAATTGGCTTACAATGTAATTATTTGGGCAATAATTAGTTATAACATAATAAAATTATAACAATGGATAACTTCTATCAGGCCTTCTCCCAGAGAGGGGAAATTTAAATTTAGAGTTATTCACTAAGCGGACAAACTCCAAAGGTTTTTCTTTGTACTCCGAAATCTCTTACTAAGCAGTAAAAATCTTTGGGATTTTTCTATATCTATTCATCAATAAAAATCATTCTGAATTTTTTGAGATATTTATGAGTATCATTCTTATACCAAGTCTAATATATAATGCTATGTTGGATTTGGTATTAGATAAACAAGAACCTATCCTTAAATTATGCCTCAATTAAAAAATATTCACTAATTTAGAGCTATAAAACTTACTAAACATTCCCAAAACCATGAAGAAAATACTTGTACCGATAGACTTTTCTGACGAAGCAAAAAAAGCCTGCAAAGTAGCAGCATCATTAGCAAAAAAAACCGATAGCGAAATAATTTTACTACATATGTTGGATATTCCCGGCACAACGGTTGACCCAATGGATAGCGGAAATACCAGTGGCGGAGCACAAACTATTTTCTTTATGAAAGCCATAAAGAAAAAAATTTCGGATTTTAAAAAGTTTGATTTTTTTAACGGCATAAAAATTAGCGATACCGTATTATTTAAAAAAGCTTTTGAAGGGGTAATAGAAGAAAGTATCAACCAGCATGTAGATCTTATTGTGATGGGTTCGCAAGGTGCTACCGGCCTTCGGGAAATGTTGGTAGGTTCTAACACGGAAAAAGTAGTAAGGCATTCCCGCATTCCAGTATTGGTCATTAAACAGGATATTGACAATTATGACATTAAGAACCTGGTATTTGCTTCTGATTTTAAAGAAGAGAGTAAAGGATCTTTTGTCAATGTAATTGATTTTGCAAAAATCTTTGATGCCCACATTCACTTGTTGTACATCAATACCATTAGTAACTTTGAACCTACTGTAAAATCTCAAATGCGATTGGATAGTTTTGTAGCAGATTTTAATTTTGACAATTATTCCAAGCACATTTATAATGACACCACCATAGAAGAAGGCATTTTAAGTTATGGAAGAAAAATTAATGCAGATGCCATTGCCATTAACACCCATGGAAGAAGCGGTTTATCTCAGCTGTTTAATGAAAGTATTAGCAAAGAATTAGCCAATCATGCCTTATTGCCGGTGATAACATTTAAGATTTAGGCCAATCTCTCCAGCGACTATCCGGAGGAAGCCGGACAAACTTTCTCAATCATATAATCGCTTATTCTATGGCATATTAAACCTTTACAACCAAAATTATGAAAAAATAATGCCAAACAAAAATTAAATAGAAATCGTCTTAACCTTTTGTTTTTAACCGAAATCAAAGATTCACGAACTCCTTACTAAAAGATAAAAGAGTTGTGAGATAAAATTTTTTCAGATAGGGCACTTTTTAAAAGTCATAACCTTGACTACGAGTAAAAAAAGTAACCAAACATGAACAAATTTGAACCGTTTTCTAGAAAATAGAAAAAGTTAAGATAAGTTCTTATAAAAGCTAACTGCTATTTTAACTGCGTAGCCTTTATACTTTACCAATATAAAACATTAGCATCAAGGAGGCCGGAGTAAGAGATAAATTCTAACTAAAAAAGGATACATTTTATTTTATTAGCTTTGCAATGCACCAAAAAAGGCGGTAAAAACAATGTACATATTCCAACAAACTTATGAGTAATCAGGTAACTTTAAAACAACTGGCTAAAGAACTCAACTTATCCATCTCCACGGTGAGTAAAGCTCTAAAAAACAGCTATGAAATCAATGAAAATACCATAGCCAAAGTACAGGCTCTTGCCAAAAAATACAATTACCGCCCCAATAGGATGGCCCTAAGCTTAAAAAGCAATCAAACCAAAACAATAGGTGTAATTATTCCGAATATTCTTAACTATTTTTTCTCTAAGGTGCTCATGGGCATAGAGAACGAAGCTAGCAAAAACGGCTATCAAATCATCATTTACTTATCCAACAACAAACTTAGCAAAGAAGTAGAAGGCTTGGAAATGCTAAGCGATGGCAGCGTGGATGGTTTTATTCTTTCCATAGCAAAAGAGACTCAGGCTATGGCAGAAAATGAGCATTTTAAAGCAATTATTAAAGAAGGCTACCCCATGGTAATGTTTGACCGGGTAGCTCCGGAAATAGCCTGTGACAAAGTAATCATAGACGATGAAAAAGCTGCCTATGATGCCACCAATTATCTGTTAAACCACCGTAGGAAAAAGATAATATATATAAGTTCTCTGTCTGCGTTGGACATTGGCAAAAATCGGGAAACCGGATATGCAAACGCCCTAAAACAATACAAAAATTATAAACACAAACCCGTAGCTATCCATATTAAAAACAAAACGGAATATAAACCAGCTATTACCCGGCTTCTGGAACAACACCCTGATATTGATGCTGTGCTTACTACTGATAACGTAGCTGCCATGCATCTGCTACAGGGAATTCATAAAAAAGGCCTGAAAATTCCGAAAGATATTGCCATTATAGGGTTTTCGGATGATAATTTATCCAGACTGGCCTACCCCGCACTTAGTGTAATAGACCAAAATGCTTTGGAAATAGGAAAGAACGCCGCAGCCATGCTAATAGAACGCTTAAAATCTAAAAACAGTAAAGATTTTAAAACTAAAGTGGTAGCGACTAAATTGGTGGTACGGGAGACGAGTTAGTGTAGA
>PDQE01000033.1 GCA_002747735.1 Flavobacteriales bacterium
AAGCTCAGTTAAAAGGCAGAACACCCAAAAAAGTAATCATAGTACCGGGAAAAATAGTTAATATTGTTGGTTAACAGCCAATTAATTATAAAAATATTGGGACACAAAACAAATTTCCGTTTTTGTTAATAACTCTGATTTTTTGAAAATCAAAAATCCAATAAAATTAATTGTTTAGCGAAACCGAAAGATCATAAGAATCTCTATTTACGGAAATTTGTCGTACACCCTCTAATAGTTTTTAAAAATATTTTATTACATTTGCTTTAACAAGATAATTATGAACACATTTTTAAATACTATTTGGTGGTGGAATTTTCGAAACACAAAAGGTTTGTCATTCACGACAAGCCTTTTTTTATGTTATATCTATTATTTCAAGCCATGAAGAAATATAAATTACAGACCTCACACAAAAAGATAATTGCAGATACAATTACTCCTGTAAGTGTTTATCTAAAAATAAGGGATAAATACCCTAACAGTATTTTATTAGAAAGTAGTGATTATCATACTAATGACAATAGTTTTTCTTATATCTGTTTTAACCCGATAGCAAGCATAAAAGCAGATAAAGAAAAATTGTTTATACAATATCCGGATGGTACCAACTTGCGTAAAAATATTGACAAAAACACAAACATCCCATTAGAAATTCAACAATTTTCAGAACGGTTTGAAACTTCTATTAATGAAGACTTTAAATTTATAACCAATGGTGTTTTTGGTTATATTGCCTATGATGCAATTCGGTATTTTGAAGATGTTGAAATCACAAGAAAAGAGGATTCAATAGAAATACCTGATTTTTACTATGCTGTTTATCAACATATTATAATATTTAATCATTTTAAAAATACGGCGTATTTATTTGAACATAGTATTTCTAAAAAAAGTGAATTAGATGCCATACATCAAATAATAAAATCACAAAATCATACTACTTTTAACTTTTTTAAGTCTTTCAATTAGTCTTATCCAAAAAATTTAGTCAAGCCTTTAAAGGCGATGAGTTTAACGTGTATAGAACGCTAAGAAGTATAAATCCATCGCCGTATTTGTTTTATTTTGACTATGGCAATTTTAAAATATTTGGCAGTTCTCCTGAAGCTCAGTTGGTGGTAAAAGAAAATCAGGCAGAAATACATCCCATAGCCGGTACTTTTAAAAGAACAGGTAATGATGAACAAGATGCTCTATTAGCCAAACAACTCTTTGCTGATGAAAAAGAAAATGCAGAGCATGTAATGTTGGTGGATTTAGCCAGAAACGATTTAAGCAGGCATGGTACAGATGTGCGAGTAGAAACGTACAAAGAGGTACAATTTTTTTCGCATGTTATTCATTTGGTAAGTAAAGTAATGGCCAAAAAGCACAAAAATACACCTACCATGCAGGTAGTAGCAGATACTTTTCCGGCAGGCACGCTTAGCGGAGCTCCTAAGCATATGGCCATGCAACTGATAGATAAATATGAAAAAACCAATCGAGGTTATTACGGCGGAGCTATTGGTTTTATGGATTTTAAAGGTAATTTTAACCACGCTATTTTAATCAGGACATTTGTGAGTAAAAATCATAGATTGCATTGGCAGGCAGGAGCAGGATTAGTATCAAAATCAGACCCTGAAACAGAATTGCAGGAAGTGTATAATAAACTGGGGGCTCTTACTAAAGCCATAGAACTGGCAGAAAGAGTTTGATAAACAGGCATATAAATAAATCAGCAAAATGAAAAAAACACTGGTAATAGATAATTATGACAGTTTTACCTATAATCTGGTACACTATCTCGAAGCCTTAAACGGAGACGTTACGGTAAAACGAAACGATAAATTTTTATTAGAAGAAGTGGATAATTATGATAAAATTGTACTTTCTCCCGGCCCGGGAATTCCTGATGAAGCCGGATTACTAAAAGCCGTTATAAAGGAATATGCTCCTGTTAAGAGTATTCTGGGGGTGTGTCTGGGCCAGCAAGCCATTGCAGAAGTTTTTGGCGGTAAAATTATTAATTTAGATACCGTTTTTCACGGTGTGGCTACAAAAGTAAACATCAATAAACACGATGAAATCCTTTTTAAAGACTTACCAAAATCTTTTGATGCGGGAAGGTATCATTCATGGGTGGTAGATACAGATTTACCCACAAATTTAGAAGCCACTTCTTATGATGACAACGGACAGATAATGTCGTTAAGGCATAAGTTTTTTGATGTTAGAGCAGTCCAATTTCATCCGGAATCTGTATTAACACCCCTTGGAAAAAAAATATTAAAAAACTGGCTCTACAACTGATATTAAAAGAAAAGTATCCATAATATATAAATTCATTATCGCCAACAGGCAGGAGATTAAAAGGAATTCATGAAAGATATTTTAAACAGATTAATTAATCACGAAATCATCGGTAAAGAAGAGGCCAGACAGGTATTGGTAAATATTTCAAAAGGAGATTATAACTCTTGCCAGATTGCTTCTTTTCTAACTGTTTATATGATGCGGAGCATTACAGTAGCAGAACTGGAAGGGTTTAGAGATGCCTTATTAGAATTGTGTTTGGCCATAGATTTTTCAGCGTATAACGCCATAGACCTGTGCGGCACGGGAGGGGATGGTAAAAATACTTTTAATATTTCTACGTTGGCATCGTTTATTACGGCCGGAGCCGGCATAAAAGTAACTAAACACGGTAATTACGGCGTTTCGTCTGTGTCAGGATCCAGCAACGTTCTGGAGCATTTGGGAATAAAATTTAGTAATGATAAGAATTTTTTAAAAAAATGTCTGGATGAAGCGGGAATATGTATTTTACACGCTCCTTTGTTCCATCCGGCCATGAAAAACGTGGCTCCTATACGAAAAGCATTAGGCATAAAAACATTTTTTAATATGCTGGGACCAATGGTAAACCCGGCTTTCCCCAAAAATCAGTTGGTAGGGGTTTTTAATCTGGAGTTGGCCAGAATGTACAATTATCTATATCAAAATACCGATAAGAATTACACCATTTTACACGCTCTGGACGGCTATGATGAAATTTCATTAACCGATACTACAAAGGTTTTATCTAATAACTCAGAGATGATGCTCACACCGGATGATTTTGAAGTAAATAAAACCACCTCAGCAGAAATATTCGGCGGCCATTCTGTGGGTGAAGCCGCAAAAATATTTATGAACGTAATAAACGGAAACGGTACAGAGGCACAAAACAATGTAGTCTGTGCCAATGCCGGTATGGCCATCGGCACAGTTAAAAACATTTCACCAAAAGAGGGATTTGCATTAGCCAAAGAATCTTTAGAATCCAAAAAAGCATTATCAGCATTTAAAAAATTACAAAACAGCAGCCCTTAGTTAAGACTACATTTGCGGCTTCCCTATCCAAATTGCATAACGTTACAAGAAAAACTAACAATAAATAAATTAATAAAATGAAGTTTAATTATTAAATATCATAGATTCTAAACATTACTTTTTGTAAATAAATGTTGAAAATTTGTTAATCCCCGTTTCACAAAAAATAAAACAATGACCATTTTAGATACCATAATAGCTCATAAATATTTAGAAATAAAACTTCGTAAAAGTGAAATGCCTGTTTCGCTTTTGGAAAAATCTAAATTATTTCAAAGAGATACCATTTCTTTTGTAAAACGTTTAAATCAAAGTAATACCGGCATAATTGCAGAATACAAAAGACGTTCCCCGTCCAAAGCCGAAATAAATATGGTTTCAAGTATTCTGGATGTGGCAACAGGCTATGAAGATGCAGGTGTATGCGGAATGTCTGTACTTACAGATGGAAAGTTTTTTGGGGGTTCTTTGGATGATTTACAATCGGCAAGAGGCCATTGCAACTTACCTATTTTAAGAAAAGAGTTTATCATAGATGAATATCAAATTTTGGCTGCAAAAGCTTTTGGTGCAGATGCCATTTTACTTATAGCATCTGTATTGTCTCGTAAGGAGATTCAAAAGTTTTCGGGATTTGCCCAGAGCTTGGGCCTGGAAGTCCTTCTTGAAGTACATAATCAAGAGGAAATAGTAAAATCTATTATGCCAAGTATAAATATGCTAGGTGTAAATAATCGCAATTTAAACAACTTTGAAGTAAACCTATCAACAAGTAAACAACTGGCTAAAAAAATTCCGGACGATTTTGTAAAAGTTTCCGAAAGCGGAATTAGCAGTGTGGAAGCCATTTTGGATTTGCGACAGTATGGTTTCAAAGGCTTTCTAATTGGTGAAAGCTTTATGAAAACAGATGGCCCGGGTAAAACTGCAAAATCGTTTATAAAAAGTCTTGAAAATAAAAGCAAAACAAGCACTAATATTTCATCATGAAAAATAAAAACCTTGATAACACTAAGGTAAACACTACTTCTACGGAACGAAAAGGCAGGTTTTTATTAAAAGTTTGCGGCATGAAATATGAGGAAAATATCATGGAGATTGCCCAATTACAACCCGATTTTATGGGATTTATTTTTTACAATAAATCTCCAAGGAGTTTTAAAGGTAACTTGCCAAAAATACCCAAAAATATAAAAAAAGTTGGCGTTTTTGTTAATGTGGGCTTAAAACAAATTCTTGAGAAAATAAAAAAATACCATTTACATGCAGTACAATTGCACGGCAGTGAATCACCAGAGTTTTGTAGTGCTTTTCGCAATGTTAAACCAGAAACAGAAATTATAAAAGTGTTCTCAATAAAAGACACTTTTGATTTTAATGAATTAAAACCCTACGAAGCCGTCTGCGATTATTATCTTTTTGATACCAAAGGCAAAAATCCGGGTGGTAATGGGTATTTTTTTAACTGGGAGGTATTAGAAAATTATCCTTCTTCCAAACCCTATTTTTTGAGTGGTGGCATAGGATTAGAAGAAATTGAAAAATTAGATACTTTTTTTAAAAGCAAACCCGCCAGATATTGCGTGGCAATTGATGTAAACAGTAAATTTGAAACAGCACCCGGATTAAAAGATGTCCGGAAACTAAATGAATTTTACAAATCATTAGGTTTATAACAATTTTAAAAACTATGAACACAAATTACAATATAAACAGTAACGGCTACTACGGCCAATTTGGTGGAGCGTTTATCCCGGAAATGCTGTATCCCAATGTAGAAGAACTCAGAGAAAATTACATAAAAATAATGACAGAGCCCTCTTTTAAAGCAGAATTTGACCAGATGTTAAAGGATTACGTAGGCCGGCCGTCTCCCTTATATTTTGCAAAACGGTTATCAGAAAAATACAATGCTAAAATCTATTTAAAACGCGAAGACCTCAACCATACCGGAGCCCATAAAATCAACAATACGATAGGCCAGATTTTAATGGCAAAAAGGTTAGGCAAAAAGCGAATTATTGCAGAAACCGGTGCGGGTCAGCACGGCGTGGCCACAGCTACAGTCTGTGCGTTAATGGGAATAGAATGTGTGGTCTATATGGGCGAAATAGACATAGCCCGCCAGGCCCCTAATGTAGCACGAATGAAAATGCTGGGAGCAAAAGTAGTGCCTGCACTTTCAGGTAGCAGAACATTAAAAGATGCTACTAATGAAGCAATTAGAGATTGGATAAACAATCCTTTAAACACACATTATATCATAGGGTCTGTGGTAGGCCCACATCCGTATCCGGATATGGTAGCTCGGTTTCAATCTGTAATTTCTCAAGAAATCCAATGGCAATTACTTGAGAAAGAAGACAGGGAAAACCCCGATTACATTATTGCTTGTGTTGGTGGTGGTAGTAATGCCGCAGGTATTTATTACCAATATTTAAACCAAAAAGATGTAAAACTGATAGCAGTAGAAGCAGCCGGCCATGGCATAGATTCCGGTGAAAGTGCTGCAACATCTGTATTGGGCAAAGAAGGGATAATCCACGGTAGCAAAACCCTGCTAATGCAGACCAAAGACGGCCAAATAACTGAGCCATATTCTATCTCTGCCGGCTTGGACTACCCCGGTTTAGGCCCTATGCACGCTCACCTATACCAAACCGGAAGGGCTGAATTTATCGCCATAACTGATAATCAGGCTATGCGAGCCGGATTAGAGCTCTGTAAACTGGAAGGCATAATTCCCGCCATAGAAAGTGCCCATACTTTTGCGGTTTTTGAGCAGAAAAAATTTAAAAAAGAAGATATAGTGGTTGTAAGCCTTTCAGGCAGAGGAGATAAAGATCTAAAGACCTATATTAACCATTATAATTTATAAAGCCTCAAATTATTCAGACCTCACAGATTTGTAGTGTAATCAAAACATTTTAATACTTAATACCGCAGACTTCATGAACAGAATTCATAAAAAAATTAAAGAAAGTAAAAAACTTCTTTCTATATACTTTACGGCAGGTTATCCTAATTTGAAAGATACCGTGCCCATTATACAACATCTTGAAAAAGCAGGTGTGGATATGATAGAGATTGGTTTACCGTTTAGCGACCCGCTGGCAGACGGGCCTACTATTCAAAAGAGTTCTACCCGGGCCCTGCAAAATGGCATGTCCAGTGAAGTGCTTTTTAACCAACTTCAGGGTATTAGAAATCAAGTAAAAATCCCGTTACTCATTATGGGTTATTTTAATCCTATTTTACAATATGGTGTAGAAGAATTTTGCAAAAAATGTAACGAAACAGGAATAGACGGACTTATTATCCCTGACCTGCCTGTGGCTATCTACAATGAACAATACAAATCTATTTTTGAACAATATGGCCTTATAAATATATTTTTAATCACCCCGCAAACCTCAGAAAAACGCATTAAGTTTATAGATTCCATTTCAAATGGTTTTATCTATATGGTAAGTACTTCCAGCACTACCGGCGTAAAAAAAAGTTTTGGTAACGAACAACTGGCATATTTTAAACGAATTGAAAAGATGAATTTAAAAAATCCCCAGATTATTGGTTTTGGCATATCAGATCATACATCTTTTATGCAAGCTGTAAATCATTCAAAAGGAGCTATAATCGGTTCGGCATTTATAAAACATTTGAACAATGAAGGTATAAATGGCATTGAAAAATTTGTTAAAGCCATAAAAAATTAGCAATTTCATTGCAACGTATTCTAAAACCGGTTATTTAGGAATGATATTTACTATCTTTACCACAATGTTAGCATAAATGAAACTCAAGCGTTTTTCACTCCGCAACCGAATCTTTATCGCCATGATACTTCTGGTGGTAATAGCTTCTATTCTTATAGCTCTGATAGCCGTTTATCAATACAATGAGCAAACAAAAGATTATCACAAAGCCAGGTTGGAACGCAAAGAGATGGCTATCAAAAAAAGTATTGATATAGAGCTACAACGCAGAACCACTTTTCCTGTAGAAGAGGCTTATTTAGCATACATTTTTAAAGAACGTATTTATGATATTGCAGAGATTAACCAAATGGATATCCTCCTTTTTAATCTTGCCGGTGAGTTACAAATAAGTTCTTCGCCAGAATTTTCAAAAAAAACAAAAGATTACAATATATCAGATCATGTGCTAAAAGAACTGGCAGAAAATCAAGATCACAGGGTGGTCATAGAACATGTGGCAAAAGGTGAACACCCCTATAAGTCTTCGTACACTTACATTTATGATAAAAAGTTTAAGCCAATAGGTATTTTACATTTGCACTATCTGCAAGACAACTCTTTCCAGCAAATGGAACTCAGGGAATTTTTATCCAGATTGGCAATGGTGTATATTTTTATGCTAATAATAGCAATAATAATAGCCTATCTGGTTTCGCAATACATTACGCGAAGCATAAAAACCGTAAGTGAAAAGATGCAACAGACTACACTTACCAAAACCAACGAGAAGATAATTTTAGAAGATGCCAGTTTAGAAATTTACAATCTGGTGAATGCCTATAACAACATGGTTGACCAGTTAGAAGCAAGTGCTTTAAGATTAGCCAAAAGTGAAAGAGAACAGGCTTGGCGGGAAATGGCCAAACAAGTGGCTCATGAAATAAAAAATCCGCTTACGCCTATGCGATTAACTGTACAGAGTTTTAAACAGCGTTTTGACCCTACGGATTCTAATATAAAAGAAAAAGTTAATGAATTTAGCCAGACATTGATTCAACAGATAGATACTATGACTGCAATAGCCTCAGCCTTTTCCAATTTTGCCGAAATGCCCAAACAAAATAATGAAGCCTTAAACATTGTAGAAGTGGTAAAAAGAGCGACAAATATTTTTTATGAGGATTATATTCACTATTTTTATGAAGAACCTGAAATAATAGTTAATTTAGATAAAAATCACGTAATTCGTATTGTAACCAATCTGGTTAAAAATGCCGTTCAATCTGTAGAGAATAAACCTAATAAAAAAATAGAAGTCAAAGTTTTTCAGCAATCAGAAAATGTTATCCTCTCAGTGGCAGACAACGGCATTGGTATAAAAGAAACAGATAAAACTAAAATCTTTGAACCTAAATTTACTACTAAATCCAGTGGAATGGGCTTAGGTCTGGGCATGGTAAAGAATCTGGTAGAGGCCTATGGTGGTTCTATTTCCGTAATTTCTGAGGTAGGTAAAGGTTCTGTATTTACAGTACGTTTTCCAAAATAGTAAAAATATGAGTTATACAAATTTACTAATAGAAAAAAACGATGGTATAGCTATAGTAACCATTAACAGGCCACGAAAACTCAATGCCTTAAATTCTGAAACAATATCAGAACTTCATCAATTGTTTATCGCTTTAGATAACGACCAAAACACACGAGTTGTTCTTTTAACAGGTGCCGGAAAAGCTTTTGTAGCCGGAGCAGATATTTCTGAATTTGCCCACTTTAACAAGCAAGAAGGGGCTATGCTGGCCAAAACCGGCCAAAAAAGTGTTTTTGACTTGATTGAAAATTTATCTAAACCTGTAATTGCTGTTATAAATGGCTTTGCATTAGGTGGCGGGCTAGAATTGGCCATGGCTTGTCATTTCAGGATTGCATCCACAGGAGCAAAAATGGGACTGCCCGAAGTTAGCCTGGGCGTTATTCCGGGCTATGGCGGCACACAACGTTTACCACAATTGGTGGGTAAAGGAAAAGCTATGGAAATGATTGCCACAGCCACCATGATTACCGGAGAAGAAGCCTGTAAAGCAGGATTGGTAAATCATGTGGTATCTGATGAAGAACTCATGCCCTTAGCGGAAAAGATTGCCAAAAAAATTTTAAAAAACAGTCCTATGGCCATTGGCAAAGCCATACAAGCCGTAAATGCCGGATTTGACTCCGCAAAAGATGGATATAACAAGGAGATAAAATTATTTGGCAGTTGTTTTTCCACCGATGAATTTATAGAAGGTACCACAGCTTTTTTAGAAAAACGCCATCCTAAATTTTAAGAAAATTCCATCACTAAACAAGCATTAAAAAAATTTAAATCTATGAAAAATTTCACTTTAATCTTTTTAAGCCTATGTTGTATTGCATTTTCACAAACTAATGCACAAGAACAGAGCTTGCTCTATAAATTAGAAGGCAAAGGCATTAAAACCTCTTACATTTTTGGAACCATTCATATGTTACCTCAGGAAGATTTTCACATGCCTCAAAAGGTAAAGGATGCTTTTGAACAATCTGATGAACTGTATTTAGAATTGGACATGGACGACCCTAAAATGATGCGTGAAATGATGTCAAAAATGATGCTGACTCAAGATGATAAGTTAGCAAATCACGTGGATTCCACCGAATATAAACTGTTGGATGCTTACTTAAAAGAAAACGTAGGGATGAGTTTTGGCCAATTTAACAGATTTAAACCGCTCTATTTATCTTCTACTGTGGTGGCTTCTTTGGTGGGCAAGCAGATAGTTAGTTTTGAAATGAGATTTATAAACATGGCCAAAGCGGCAAAAAAGGAACTCAAAGGTTTGGAAACGGTAGAAGAACAAATCGCAATTTTTGATAATATAAGCTATGAAGAGCAAATGGATGATTTGGTAGAAATGCTGGAAGACCCTGCAGAAGCTAAAGAACTTTTTGGCAATATGGTAAGTGTGTACAAATCTGAGCAGATAGATTCCTTGTTTAATTACACGTTGTCTTATTTTGACAATGACAAAGAAATGATAAACAACCTGTTACTAAACAGAAATAAAAAATGGGTAGAGATAATCCCCAAAATATCAAAAGACAAAAAAGTGCTATACGCAGTAGGTGCGGGTCACTTAGGCGGAAAGCAAGGCGTTATTCAATTGTTAAGAAATAAGGGTTATAAAGTTACGCCTGTATTGGATTAACCCGTATAATCTATTTTGTATTAAACTAAAGATAAAACCCTATACTGCTTCAAAATATTTTCCGGGCAAAGGCTTTACCACACCTTTAAGCTCTAAATTGAGCAAAGTGGAAGCTAATTGATAAATGGGAGTATTACAGTGCAATGCGATAAGGTCTAAATGCTGTTTGCCTTCTTTTAACAAGTAATCATATATTTTTTGTTCTGGCTCCACCAGTTCTACAAAAAGTTGCTTCTGAATGGCTTTATCCTTTTGTTTTTCTTCATCCCAGCCCAAAATATAAGAAATATCCTTTGCATCAGTAAGCATAGCAGCTTTATTAGTTTTAATCAGTTTATTACATCCACGGCTGTATGCATCACGTATTCTCCCGGGTAGTGCAAATACATCTCTATTGTAGGCATTGGCCATTTCTGCCGTAATCAGCGAACCCCCTCTTTCTGCAGATTCCACCACCAGTGTAGCCATAGACAAACCTGCTACTATCCTGTTGCGTTTTACAAAATTTTCCCTATCAGGATTTGTACCAGACCAAAAATCAGTTATTAACCCCCCATTTTTGCACATCTCATAAGCAATTTTCTTATGTATGGCAGGATAAATTCTGTCCAACCCATGAGCGAGAACCGCTATGGTTTGCAGACCGTTTTCCACAGCTAATTTATGACTCAAAATATCCACACCATAGGCTAAACCACTTACAATAATGGGATTAAAACGTTTTATTTTAGGAATAAACTCTTCCAGAAATCGCCTGCCGTAAGAAGTCATATTCCGTGTACCTACAATACTTAATAACCGTTGATTTTCCAGTTTTATATTACCTTGTGTAAATAACAATACGGGGGCATCAAAGCATTGGGATAAAAATATAGGATAGGTTTTATCTTTATAAAACAGCGTATTAATTTTTTGACTTTCAATAAAATCAAGCTCCTTCTCCGCTGCTAATAACGATGCTTTTTTGTTTAGGGATTGTATTACTTTGCGGCCAATACCGGAAATTTTTGACAATGTAGTTTTTTTTGTTTCAAAAACTGCCCTTGCACTCCCACAATACCGGATTAGTTTTTTAGCATTTATATTGCCTATTCCGGCAGTGTTTGTAAGGGCCAAGGTATAAAGTAATGCGTCTTGTGTCAAAAGAAAATTTTAAACGGGAAATATACAATTTTGTTAATAAATACTAATAGCTTAATTTTTAAAATCCCTTATTTTAATTACTTTTGTTTTCATTAAAAACACGACAAAATTTCACTCCCCTGAATCTGTCATCATACATAAAAGAGCTATTATACAGGTATGAATGTGTAATTGTACCGGAATTTGGCGGTTTTGTAACTAATACTAAATCTGCTATTATTAGCAGCTATTCCAACACTTTTTATCCGCCGCATAAAATAGTTACCTTTAACAGCCATTTAAAAAATAACGATGGTTTATTAGCCAATTATATAGCTGCTACAGACCAGGTTCCGTACGAAAGTGCCATAAATTTTATCAAATTTGAAGTAGCAGAATGGTTTGAAGTCCTTAAAGAAACTGATTTAGAACTCGAAGACATTGGTAAATTTTCATTGGACGGAAACGCTACTTTACATTTTGAATCACATATATCCAATAATTTTCTTACGGATGCCCATGGATTATCGCCTATTGCAATTTACAAAACCAAACGGGAAGAATATTTGGCTACAGCCCCAAAAGCAGTTATAACACCAAAATCTAAACCTGTTAAAAAAGAAAATAACTGGATAAAGTATGCAGCGGTTTTTGTTATAGGCTTGTCATTATTAGGCTTGGCCGGAAATGCCATTTATCAAAACTACACAGAAAATAACCAGTTGAAAGTGGCCCATAAAGAGCAAAAAAACATAGAGCATAAAATAGAAAAAGCCACCTTTGTAGTTACGGAGGCTTTACCATCAATTAGTTTTGACGTAAGCCTAAATACCAAACCTTACCATCTGATAGCCGGGGCTTTCCGATATCCTGAAAATGCCCAACGATTGGTAAATAAGCTAATAGAGCAGGGCTATGATGCCAGAATCCTTGGCGTTAATAAATGGGGTCTCACACAGGTTTCTTTCAACAGCTATACAGACAGAAACGAAGCCATAAACAATCTTTACAACATACAGCGAAATGTAAATGAAAATGCCTGGCTGTTAGTGCAAGACCTTTAAGCCAAATTTTATCTATTAACCTGAATTCAGGTTATTATATTTTTTTTCGGCTTGTTATTCCCTCACTTTTTTTTAAACTTAAATAGCAATACCTTTGCTGCCGTTGTAAAAAGTTAAATTAGAATGGAGGTAAAACACCCAAAAGATTCACTTACCATACTCACAGATATTGTGTTGCCGGGAGAAACCAATTCGCTTAACAATTTATTTGGCGGAGAACTGCTGGCAAGAATGGACAGAGCATGTAGCATTGCAGCACAGCGGCATTGCAAGCGTATTGTAGTAACAGCATCAGTAAATCATGTTGCGTTTGACAAAGCAGTACCTGTGGGTAGCGTAGTCATAGTAGAAGCCAAAGTTTCAAGAGCATTTAAATCTTCCATGGAGATATATGTGGATGTGTGGATAGAAGATAGGGAGAGTGGTAAAAAAACTAAAGTTAATGAAGGTATCTATACTTTTGTGGCAGTGGACAGAACCGGTTCTCCGGTAAAAGTACCTCTCATACAGCCGGAAACCGATTTAGAAAAAGAACGTTTTGACGGTGCCCTACGGCGAAAGCAACTTAGCCTGATACTTTCTAAAAAAATGAAACCGGAAGAAGCTACTGAGCTTAAATCCTTATTTGTATAAACTAATGGTTTACCTGAATTGGTAAATTACTAATATTTAACCTCCTCTACTGTAATAACTTCATCCAGATAAACCAAAAGTTTTTTTGTCACGGTAAAACCTAATTGCTCCAATACAGCAGCATAATTATTTATTTGTTGATGGTAACTCTTATCAGACAGGCCTGTTTTATAATCTATAATTATTGCCTCCTTTTTATCATTAAAAACTATTCTATCCGGAATAACTATTTGCCCGTCTGCGGTTAAGATTTCCCGTTCATTATAAACTATTAATCCTTGTTTGTAATAATCACGTAATTGCGGATGGTTAACCAATTGAGTTATCAATTTTGATAATGTGTCTCTTTCAGTATCAGAAATAATCCCTTGATTGCGATATATATTTAAGACTTGCATAACATCGTCTTCACTAAAAACCTGTGCCATAATTTCATGAACCAAGTTTCCGTATTGGACCAACACGGCTTTTTCTTCATTCCACAAAAGCGAAGAAGACGTAGCTATTTTTATTTCTTTGTTTCGCCAAGTGGTACTATTAAAACGATAGAGCGTTTTATTATTTTTGTCAGATATTTCAGGTGCATCAATTCTTAGCGGATTTCCATAACTAAAGGTATTACCTTTTTCTAACCAGTTTTCCGCAGTTTTTAAATAATCTTTTAACAAACCGTCTGTACGGTCTAAACTGCTGCTTTTGTATTGTTCCAAAACTATAAATAACTGTTCCACCGCTCTGGTATAAGCTACATAGAGCAGGTTATAATTATCAAATTGTTGCTCACTTACAATTTTGTCATAGAACATATTGCCTACCTTTCCTGTATCTTTTAATGTCTCATTTGCAGAGATATAAAGATGTTTAAATCCGTTATAATTATCAGGATTTTCTATCGGATACCAGCAGGAAAGTTTTGTAAGGTCTTTAATTTTAATATTGGCAGGCACTATCACCACAGGAAACTCCAACCCCTTAGCTTTATGAATAGTCATTATCTTTACTGCGTTCTCGCCTTCGGGTACTGTGATGCTTAGCTTTTCTTTATTCTCCTCCCAATAACTTAAAAAAGAGTGCAAGTCATTTAGTTTTTTGGTAGAAAAAGTAAAAATATCATCGAGAAAAAACTGAATATAAGCATCTGCAGAATCAGCCAAATTAAAAGATCTAATAATATATTCTACTAATTCATATACGGAATATTGCAACGCTTCTCCGGGATTAAAACTAACGCCGTAAAACGACAGTAAATCAAAACATATTAAAGGGTTTTTATGAATTAAACGGCTAATAAATACGTGTTTTTCGGTTTTTACGGACAGCCTGTCGTACAAAAAATACAACACATTAAACTGAGCAGTGGCATCTTTTGGATCGTTCAAATAGCACATCATATTAATGATAAAATCTACTTTTAAAGATTGTTTTAGCAACAAAGATTCCTGACTTACTATTTTTATGCCTTTTTCAGCCAGATAGGATGCTAAACGTACACCTTCCTGGTTTTTTCTTACTAAAATGCACATTTCCTTGTGCTGAAATTGCCTACTGCATCTGGTAACAATTTCCAATACTTTTTCGGCGTAGGCCAGTTCTTTCTCTGCCTTAGACAAACCCGCTTCTAAAAAAGACACTTCTACATACCCCCCTGATTTATCAGTTTCTTTTTGCTGGTTTTCTCTCAAGTAAATCTGCTTATAGATTTCTTTTTTTAAGTATCTGGCTATATGTGTAAAGAAATTGTTATTAAATCGGATAATGTTTTTAAGGCTGCGGTAATTGGTATCTAACGGCTCTATTTTTTTTGGAATTAAAAAAGGATTGTATTTTTTTCCTTCCCCTGCCACAGATAGGTTTAAAAACTGTTCCGGATTACTACCTCGCCATCGGTAAATAGACTGTTTTACATCACCTACCAATAATAAACCAGTGTATTCTTGCGATAGAGCATTATGAATAAGCGGAATTAAATTTTGCCATTGCAAAACAGAAGTATCCTGCATTTCATCGATAAAATAGTGTTTAAAGCGTTCACCAATACGTTCATAGATATAGGGTGCCGGCTGATTTTGTAATTTTTGGCTTATCAATTGGTTAAACTCTGCATTAAACCTAATGTTCCGTTCTTCTTTTAGCGTATTAAGCACCTTGTTTAATTCGTTAAGCGTTGCTAAAGGAATCAAGTTTTTAAGTATTTCCTTATAAAGAAAGTAATCGGCAATTTCTTTTTCAAACAGAACCTTAGATTCTAATACTAAGCCTATTAAACCATCTAAAATGGTTGCAATGGCCGCTCTATCTTCCGATGTTGCTTTTCCGGACGAAAAATGATGATTTGCCTCAATTCTTTTATCTATAATTTTATAAGTAATGGTTTTAAAATCTTTAGTTTTTAATTTTTTAAAATAATTGGGCAATACACCACGATCTGAAAACGAACTCAATGGAACATTAACAGATTGTATGAGACTAAGGCCTTGCTCTCCAATTTGTGCCATTCTATTTTCAAAAACAGCGGCCTGTTTTCTCAATTTTTTTTGCAAACCTATAAAATCCGAAACCGGTTTTTTCTCTAATTCTTTTAAATATGGCTGGCTGTCCTCTTTTAGTAATAATTCTGCAGTATCTTTTAGCTCCCTTTTAATGTCCCAACTTTTGTCTTCATCGGTTTTCTGGAGGGCAAAATTAATAAGCACATCGGTAATCCGGGAATTCTCACCCAATTGAGCCATCAGTAAATCTACCGCTTCTGCTAATACGGTTTTACTATCCATTTCCACCTCAAAGTTGAGTGGCAAACCCAAGTCATACGCAAAACTTCTAATCAACCGATATGTAAAACTATCTATAGTGGCAATGTTAAAAGCAGAATAGTTTTGTAAAATGCTTTCTAAGGTAAAAGCAGCTCTTATTTGCAATTGTTTTGGTAAACAATTAAGCGTATGGGCAATACTATTGCCCAAATCACTCAATTCACCGGAAGAATTTTCTGCCAAAGCCCTAAGTTCTTTTAAAACCCGCTCTTTCATCTCGGCAGCAGCTTTGTTAGTAAAAGTTATGGCCAAAATGTGTTTATAAGCATTGCCGTATTTGGGATTTAAGAGTAAAACCAGATATTCCCTTACTAAGGTATAAGTTTTACCACTACCGGCAGAGGCGTTATAGACCTGAAATTTTGATGGTTGCAAAGAATAAAATTTTTATAAAAATAGCATAATACATACAAAATTTATAATTAACTAATGAAGTGGTTTAAACTTTTTAAAATTGGCTAAAAATAAACTTTAGTTCAAGTGGATGTAGTGGAGATACTTGGGAAGTAAAACTCATCGATTCAGAGGATATTTTGGAATCAATTCCGCCACAAAGAAATTTAAGGTTATCCTTAAAAAATAAAGAAGAATGTAAAGCAATTATTACAAAAGAATTGAGTTTCGATATTTCAAATCTACAAGTTGACGGAAATCAAGTGCTACTAAACATTACTAATTCTGATGATGAAATATTGTATGAATATTAAAAAAATGTATTACAACACAGGCTGTGTTTATGGTTTCATCGTTTCCAATTCTTCCACAGCATTAATTTTACGCTCATTATAATGCAACGTCCAGCCCATAGAATTGGTAAGGATATATAATTTACTGAGTTCTTCCAACAATCGGGTTTTAGCATTTTTTTGTAACGAAGATTGCTTTAGTTTTTGTAATAATTCTCTATTTACATCGTCTTTTATTTTATTGTAATCTGAAGCTCCAAAAGGATTTAGATAATCCGCCTGAATATCATAGTATTCCAACTCAGGGCTTATTTTAATATCTTCTTTAGGGATATATTTTACAGTAAGGATTTTGTTTTCTTGATCAATATCATAGATAATTTCGGATAAATCATAACTTACCGTTACATAAGCATTTACTACTACCAAAGCCCTTTTATTTGCAGCTATCAGGTTGCCAAAAACAGACTTGGAATTTCTGTAGTTATATACCTGGCTAAAATGGCCCTCGGTAACAATAAGTTTGCCTACTTGCTTTATCTGCTGCTCAATAAGGGCAGTATTTTCTTTTAAAGTGGCATTAGATACCTTAGACTCCGTGTATTTATAAATTATAAATACCGCAATTAAGGTACAGATAACACCAATTAAGAATTTTTTCACTTTTAGCTAAACTTTTATTCCTCTATTTGTGAAATTCGTAAGGTATTCACCATTCCCTTTGCTCTTACCGGCATAGACGTAAGATTAATTACATAATCTCCTGGGTTGATATATCCCTTTTCTACGGCTATAATATTAATATCTTCTACCGTTTGATCTGTGCTTGCCATTTTGTCATAATAATGGGCTTTTACACCCCACAGAAGATTGAGCATGGTTAATACCCTTTTGTTAGATGAAAAAGCTAAGATATGCGTTTTTGGCCGCCAAGCAGAGATTTGAAAAGCTGTATAACCACTATTAGTTAAAGTAGATACCACAGTAGCACCAATATTGTCGGCAATTTTTGCAGCTTGATAGCAAATAGTTTTAGAGATAAATCTTTCGTTTACACTTCTAATAAAATGTTCACGTGTATCTATTAATCTGGAATCTTCTACATTTTCTATTATAGACCTGATTTTTGCAATAACTTCTACAGGATATTCGCCAACGGAAGTTTCTCCTGAGAGCATTACCGCATCTGCACCGTCCATGATGGAATTGGCTACATCATTTACTTCGGCACGAGTAGGAACTTGACTCTCAATCATACTTTCCATCATTTGAGTAGCAATAATTACCGGTATTCTGGCTTTTTTGGCTTGTATAACCAGACTTTTTTGTATCAGCGGTACTTTTTCCATTTCTACCTCTACCCCCAAATCGCCTCTTGCCACCATTAAACCGTCACAGTAAGGCGTAATTTGATGTATTCTATCTACGGCTTCCGGCTTTTCTATCTTCGCCATTATGGGTATTCTAAAATCGGAATGCTTGGTAATTAGGGCTCTAAGCTCTTTTAAGTCTTCGGCATGTCTTACAAAGGATAAGGCAATCCAGTCAATTTCCTGTTCTATGGCAAAAAGTGCATCTTTTTTATCTTTTTCCGTTAAAGCGGGTAGAGAAATATTTGTGTTGGGCAAATTTACCCCTTTGTTAGATTTAAGTTTTCCACCGCGTAGCACTTCTGTCTTTACATTAGTTTTGCCATCGGTTTCCAGAATTTTAAATAACAACTTTCCATCATCTACCAAAATGTTTTCACCTACTTTTACATCTTTTGGAAAATTCTGATAGGTCATATAGGCTTTTTCTGATGTGCCTTCACATTTTTCTGTGGTAAACGTAAAAATATCTCCTTTTTTTAGTTTTACTTTCTCTTTCATTTTACCCACGCGTAATTTTGGGCCTTGTAAATCAGCTAATACGGCTACGTTAAAGCCTCTCCTCTCATTAATTTCTCTTATTTGTTTTATCTTCTCTTCTACGTCATCATAAACGGCATGTGAAAAATTAATTCTAAAAACATTTACCCCTACTTCCATCATTTTTTCCAATACTTTCGGGTCTTTTGTAGCCGGACCAAGGGTAGCTACTATCTTTGTTTTTTTTCTATTTCTCATTGTTAAAAAATTAAGTAATCTTTAGATTTTAAAGAATCCGGTGCTACTGAAAATGTGGTTACTACACCCGGAATTTCTTTTATTTTGTTTATTATATTTAAAGTGTTTAGTTGGTTATAATCATCGTTTATTTTTAGAAAAAAATCCACATCTTTTTTTTCTTCTATCAAATAACTGATATGGGTTTGCTCTGTAAACAAAACATTTTCTGCCACTATATTATTGGCAAAATACTGTTTATTGGCCAGAAAAACATATTCAGAATAACTGGCCGGGCAGTAATAAGTATAAAGGCCAAAGGCACAGTTTTTATCATTAAATGAGAGTCCACCAGATTCGCAAGATAGTTTTATTTTTAAAAATTTATTTAGGAAGTACACCAATCGGTATTCTTCTAATGTGCTGTTAATGGCAATTAAAGTATAGTCGTGGTCAAATTCACAATCCAATGTTAATTTTCTGGACATCTCAATTAATTTATACTAAAACATAGTTTAGCAAATACAACAACCGCTTACGTGCCAACCGTTACTTTAGCTTAAGTTGTTTTGACAAAATTTATGCGGAAATTACATCCTGTAACTTGAAATAGGCTCTTTTAGATGCTATTTCTTCGGCTTTTTTCTTGGAAGTGGCTCGGCCTTTGGCTACTTGTTCATCATTTATAAACAATTTTACACTAAAGTGTTTTAGAACATCATTACCGGTATCTTCATAAACTCTAAAAGAAATATGCTTTTTTTCTTTTTGACAATATTCTATCAAAACACTTTTATAACTTGTAATTTTTCCTTCTAACCGTTCTAAATCTACATATGGCTCTATTACCGTATGATAAATAAATTTTTCGCAGGTATTGTAGCCTTTATCCAAAAAAACCGCTCCCACTAAGGCTTCAAACATATTGCCATGAATATTTTCGCCAAAATTTTCCTTGGGCACTCTACTTCTTATAAAACTGATTAAAGATAAATCTTTGCCTATTTCATTAAGGTGTTCCCTACTTACTATTTTTGCCCGCATTTGAGTTAAATAGCCTTCATCACCTGATGGCACCTCTTCAAACAAGTAAATGGTTATAACAGAACTGAGTAAAGCATCACCCAGAAATTCTAATCTTTCGTAATTTATGGTTTTGCCTTTTTGGTTTACCTTATTTACAGAGCTATGTGTAAATGCCTCTTTGTAATGATGTAATGCATTGGGTTTAAAGCCAGTTACCTCTTGAAGGGAATGTAAAAATCTTTCATCTTTTTCTGAACGAGATTTTAAGATTTTTTTTATAAGGTTCATAAGCGAATTACGTGTCTATTTTTTTAAATAAAACACAAGCGTTGTGTCCGCCAAAACCAAAAGTATTACTCATGGCCACTTTTACCTCCTTTTTCTGAGCCTTATTTAAGGTTAAATTCAGGTTAGGATCTATATTTTCATCTACCACGCTGTGGTTAATGGTAGGTGGTACCATATTGTGTTCCATAGCGAGTATAGAGGCCACTGCTTCTATAGCACCTGCAGCACCCAGAAGATGCCCGGTCATAGATTTTGTGGAGTTTATATTAATATCTTTTGCATGGCTGCCAAAAACTTCTTTTATGGCTTTTAGTTCAGCCACATCACCCAGAGACGTAGAAGTTCCATGTGTATTTATGGCATCTACTTCATCCGGACTTATATTGGCATTTTCCAAACAATTTTTCATTACCGCTACTACACCCAATCCGTCAGGATGCGGGGCGGTCATATGATACGCATCAGATGACAATCCGCCTCCTATGAGTTCTGCATATATTTTTGCACCTCGTGCTTTTGCATGTTCATATTCTTCTAAAATGAGTGCACCTGCTCCTTCACCCAATACAAAACCATCTCTGGTAGCGTCAAAAGGCCTGGAAGCTGTTTTGGGGCTGTCATTTCTTGTAGAAAGGGCATACATGGCATTAAAGCCGCCTATTCCTGCTATGGTTACCGCTGCTTCACTACCACCGGTAACAATTACATCGCAATGTCCTAATCTAATCGTATTTAAAGCATCTATCATGGCATTAGCCGAAGATGCACAGGCAGAAACAGTAGTATAATTAGGCCCCATAAAACCATGCTTTATGGAGATATTACCCGGAGCTATATCTGCAATCATTTTTGGAATAAAGAAAGGATTAAACCTTGGGGTACCATCTCCCGAGGCAAAATTTAAAACTTCATCCTGAAAAGTTTTCAAGCCGCCAATACCGGCTCCCCATATAACACCCACTTTGTGTTTATCCACTACGTTTAAATCCAGCTTAGCATCAGCAATAGCCTCGCCCGAAGCTACCAAAGCATACTGGGTAAACATGTCCATTTTTCTAGCCTCTTTACGGTCTAAAAAATTTAGCGGGTCAAAGTTTTTTAACTCACAAGCAAACTGGGTTTTAAATTTAGAAGCATCAAAATGGGTAATTGGAGCTGCTCCACTTTTGCCATTTTTTAAACCGTCCCAATAAGCAGAAACATCATTCCCGATAGGGGTTAAAGCTCCAAGACCGGTTACTACTACGCGTTTTAATTCCATGTTTTATATTATGAATTCGGTTGATTAGATTAGTACATAAGGCTGTCTCAACCAATTTTATAGCTAACCTAAAAATGTAAGTTACTACATATTACATCGTATAACTAAGGTGTTATACAATAAAAGCTAACAAACTGTTGAGACAACCTTTATAAAAAGAATACTTATCCTTTTGCTTCTTCTATATAGCTGATTGCCTGGCCTACAGTACCTATATTTTCTGCTTGGTCATCAGGGATTTGAATATCAAATTCTTTTTCAAATTCCATGATTAATTCCACAGTGTCTAAGGAGTCCGCTCCTAAATCGTTAGTAAAATTAGCTTCATTAGTTACTTCATTTTCGTCAACGCCTAATTTGTCAACGATGATAGCTTTTACTCTTGATGCAATGTCTGACATAATTTATTTAATTTTTAGATTTTATTTGCGGCAAAAATACTAAACTTTAGTTTAAAACAAGATTTTGCCAAAAAAATGTGTGCTCTAATTTAAAAAAAAATGTTTATTTTTAATAATTTACCACACAAATGTTATTAATAATCCCTTTTTTTGTCACCAAAACACGCCACTCATAAAATGAAAAAAATAGTAATTCTTGCTTCCGGTTCAGGAACAAATGCAGAAAACATTATTAAATATTTTAAACACAGTCCTGTGGCTAAGGTAGCACTTGTGCTTTCAAACAAAAAAAATGCCAAAGTGCTGGAAAAAGCTAAACTATTAGATATTAAAACCTTAACCTTTAACAAAAAAGATTTTTATGAAAGTGATTTGATACTGAAGTTATTAAAAAAGGAAGCAGATTACATCATATTAGCTGGATTTTTATGGAAAGTCCCCGAAAAAATAGTTAAAACATTTCCCAATAAAATTATAAACATCCATCCGGCTTTATTACCAAAATACGGTGGAAAAGGCATGTACGGCAATAATGTGCACAAAGCGGTTATTGCCCATAAAGAAAAAGAAACCGGTATTACTATTCATTATGTAAATGAAAACTATGACGAAGGAGCGATTATTTTTCAGGATGTTATAGTACAAACACTTTCCGAAGATTATCAAAAAGGTTATTTTAGGAGACCTTAAAAAAAGCCTTAAAGGTTTTTGAAATCTGAATCACTATAGATAATTACCCATTCTAATACCATTTCCACCTCAAAATTATACCATATATAATGCTATATTGAATTTGGGTGTGAATTTTTACTTATACAAGACAAAAAACACAGACATAGCCTTAGCTATGGCGAGTATTTTTAACGTAGTAGAAATGAAAATTTATCCAATTATATATAGCATTATATATTAGATATGGAATACAACAGGTACAATACCCCGAAAAGAATCGGAAAAGCTGAATTCAAAGATTTTAAACCCTTAGTCTTAGCCGGCATTCTGCTTTTTAATCAAATTCAATGCAGAACCGGCTTTAAACCATTCTATTTGCGTTTGATTATAGGTATGATTAGCTTTAATGGTGTCTGTACTGCCATCAGCATGTTTTACTAATATGGTTAGTGGTTTTTCCGGGGCAAAATCTACTAAATCTATAAAATCAAAGGTGTCATCTTCTTTAATTTTGTGTGAATTCTGGCAAATGACTTTACCAATACGGCAATAACGCCCAGATGCCGCGGCTGCATAGCGGCATGTTCGCGTGAAGAACCTTCGCCATAATTGTGGTCTCCAACAACAATTGTAGGTATTCCGGCTTTTTTATAAGCTCGTTGCGTATCGGGTACGGCTCCGTATTCACCGGTCAGTTGATTTTTAACCAAATTGGTTTTCTTGTTAAAAGCGTTTACCGCACCTATTAGCGTATTATTGGCAATATTATCCAAATGGCCACGATATTTCAACCAAGGGCCGGCCATAGAAATATGGTCTGTGGTACATTTTCCAAAGGCTTTTATTAATAGCTTGGCTCCGGTAATATTTTTTCTGTTCCAAGGTTCAAAAGGGGTAAGGATTTGCAATCTTTCGCTATCCTCACTTACTTTTACTTCTACGTCACTTCCGTCTTCTTTGGGTGACACATAGCCATTGTCATCTACCTCAAAACCATCCGGTGGCAGTTCTATCCCTTGCGGCTCGTCTAGTTTTATTTCTTCACCGTCTTTATTAAGAATAGTATCGTGCATTGGGTCAAAGTCCAGCCTTCCGGCTATGGTAATGGCAGCTACCATTTCGGGCGAACCTACAAAAGCATGCGTATTTGGGTTGCCATCTGCCCTTTTGGAAAAATTCCGGTTAAACGAATGGACTATGGTATTCTTTTCAAAGTCTTTAAGGTCGCTTCTGTCCCACTGGCCTATACACGGACCACATGCATTGGTAAAAATAGTGGCTCCCAAATCTTCAAATACTTTTAGCAAGCCGTCCCTTTCTGCCGTAAAACGTATCTGCTCCGAACCCGGATTAATACCAAAATCACTTTTGGGTGTAATCTTTTTGTTAATTGCTTGCCGGGCAATTGATGCTGCTCTGGTAAGGTCTTCGTAAGAAGAATTGGTACATGAGCCAATCAATCCCCAATCTACTTTTAACGGCCAGTCGTTTGTTTTGGCTTTTTCGCCCAATTGGCCTACTGGTGTGGCTAAATCCGGCGTAAAAGGGCCGTTAAGATGAGGACGTAATTCCGAAAGGTTAATTTCAATAACCTGGTCAAAGTATTTTTCGGGGTTTTCATAAACTTCAGGGTCACCGGTAAGGTGTTCTTTTATTTTATTGGCTTCATCAGCTACATCATTTCTGTCTGTAGCCCTTAGAAAACGTTCCATGGATTCGTCATAGCCAAAAGTAGAGGTGGTAGCTCCTATTTCCGCCCCCATATTACAAATGGTACCTTTTCCGGTACAGGAGAGGCTTTTTGCTCCCGGGCCAAAGTATTCCACAATAGCTCCGGTACCACCTTTTACCGTAAGGATACCGGCAACTTTTAAGATAACGTCTTTAGCGGCAGTCCAACCATTAAGTTTTCCGGTGAGTCTAACACCAATAAGTTTCGGGAATTTCAATTCCCAAGGCATATCCGCCATCACATCCACGGCATCCGCTCCACCTACGCCTACGGCTACCATGCCCAACCCACCGGCATTTACCGTATGCGAGTCTGTACCTATCATCATACCGCCGGGAAAAGCGTAATTTTCCAATACCACTTGATGAATGATACCTGCTCCGGGTTTCCAAAACCCAATACCATACTTATTAGAAACCGATTCTAAAAAATCGAATACTTCACTACTGATTTTATTGGCTCGTATTAAATCAGGAGCAGCACCTTGTTTGGCTTGGATAAGGTGGTCACAGTGTACGGTAGTGGGTACAGCCACTTTCTTTTTGCCAGCCTGCATAAATTGCAATAATGCCATCTGGGCCGTAGCATCCTGACAAGCTATTCTGTCTGGTTTAAAATTAACGTATGACTTTCCTCTGGTATACACTTCTGTAGGCATTCCTTCGTCCAAATGCGAATACAGTATTTTTTCTGCAAGTGTTAACGGTTTTCGGGTAAGTTCTTTTACTTTTGCGATACGTTCGCCAAGGGTTCTGTAAACCGCCTTGATCATTTCTATGTCAAATGCCATATAATTATTTTTAAAAACAGGTTAGCGGCACAAAGGTAATTATTTTAACAATATTATCAAAATATTGTCAAATAATCAAATATGATTGAATTATTGATAAAATAAATAAATAAATTTTGAATAAATGACAAATAAAATGATAAAATTAAACTATTTCTGCAGAAAGACCGAGATCTAATAGTTTAGTACAGCGAGGTTCCAAATCTGCATATTCTCCTGATTTTACAGAACACTTTCCCTTAAAATGCACCAAGTGAGTACATTGTTCTGCTTGCAATGGCGTATGTTCACATACTTTGATTAGGGCTTCAATTACAAAATCAAAGGTATTTATATCATCATTAAAAAGGATGATTTCATGTTGGGGCATTTCTTGCTCCATCACATCCAGTTCTTCTTGTATTTTATGCTTAATATCCATTACGGTGCAAAATTATAAAAAAAGTATTGAAACGGCAAATGCCTAATTGTAAAGGGCGATGAATGATCTGCTAAACCAGACAAACTCAGAATATTAGTTTTAATGGCTGCTCTTTCATATTTCCTTAACATCCTCTGCCACTATCCAACCTATTTTTCCATCAGCAAGTTTTATTTTTTTCCAGTTGTCCACCCTTTCCAATATTTTTACCTTGGTGCCCTCGTGAAGTTGAAAACTCACCGCACTGGACATACTGGGAGCGGTTTTAACATCAGTTTGTTGGACAAAAACTAAAGCTTCCGTGTTATTTTTTTGGTATTTGTAATTGGCATACGCAAAAAACAAAAACAATACAGACAAAGCGGCACTGATAAAGCTACCCGCAAAATAGGCTTTTTTTGTATTAGAATCATACGAAAAATGATATAACAGGAACAATACCCCAAAGGCAAAGGCTAAACCAACAGCTATCCAAGCCCATTGATTATAACTGAGTTGTAAAATAATACTTTCTCTAAACTTTTGACTGATGGTTTTGGGAAGCGGCTCTATATTGTCTATAGTCATTCTCTTGGCAAAAGCTAAATTAAATTCCGCATCTTTATACCGCGGATTCATTTTTAATACTTTTTCATAATAATAAATGGCCGGAGCTATTTTGTTGAGTTTATAATATGTATTGGCAATATTGTAAAGCAAATCTTCAGATGCTATACCATATTTTTCTATCTCCTTGTACTTTTCTAAAGCTGCCGCATAATCCTCTTTCTGATAATCCTTATTAGCCGCAACAAACAAACTATCCGCCTGTTGTTGATTTGCAAAAGTCATCACAGGCAATAAAAGCAACATAACAAAAAACATCATTTTTTTTGCTTCTGTCAGTTGACTAACAGCCATTAATTGCCTTATTCCCTCTCCATTAAAGGGGATTATAAAGAGGTTTTGAGAGAGGCTTTTCATAATTCTTTATCCATTTTAACAATTACAGCTTTTGCCCGTTCGTATTCTGCTTGCATTTCTACCTGAGTAGTGGGCGTGTATCTCGCATATTCACAGTGTTTAAAAACTTCCAAAAAGGCATCTGTAGTTTCAGATTTTACTTTTCTGGCAGTTAGCAATTCTCTAATGCGTTCTTTGCTAATATCTGTAGTAGTAACATTTAACTTTGCCTTTAAATAATTGTGTAAGGCTTTTTCCAAGGCCTCATAAAAAGCTTCTTTGTTGCCCAATTGTTTTTTAGCCTCAAAAAGATATTTTTTGGCCATTCTATCTGCTTTACGCCTCTTATTACCTACCACATCTTCATCTCTTTGACGCTTTTTAAAGCCGATAAACATTCCCAAAGGTATAGCGAGTACAGGTAAGGCCAGCAAGGTATAAAACACGGTAGATTTAAAGAAATCTGTACGATTATCCGGCAGCGTAAGATTTGCTGTGGTGGCAATATACCTTATGTCTTTTGCATTATCTATAACATCTTGTTTGGCTACAACATTGGTATTGTCTATACCACGTTGTGGTTTGGCAAATGGGGCATTAATTACAATAGGATTGGTAGTTATGGTTTTATAACTATTGTTTTTTAAACTAAAGTAAGTAAATGACAACGGCGGAATTTTATATTTACCGCGATATTGCGGCACCACGGTATATTCATCGTAAACAGAACCCCTAAAGCCACTTAAATAGGTGTTTATCTGCTCTTTGTGCTCGGGATTAAATTTTTCTAAGCCTTCCGGCGTAACAATTTCCGGAAGGGTTATCAATTTAAGGTTTCCTTTTCCGCTTACTTCCACTTTTATCTGTGCAGATTCGTTTGCGGCGAGTTCAGTTTTATTAGCAGTAACTTTAAAATCAAAATCACCAACAGCTCCCGTAAAATCTATAGGTTTATTTTTTTCGGGTAAAGGTTTTACATCTATGGTTCGTTGTCCGGTGCTTATATTGTAATTTATGGTATTGTTAATCATAAATCCTCTTAAATCCCGACGGCCGATAGGTATACCTACACTGAGTTCCAGTTCCATAGGATTTATAGTTAGTTTTCCGGCTTTTTGTGGGATAAGCACCACTTTTTTCATTACGGCATATTTATGAGGTTTACCCTGAAATGTACCCTCCTGAGCGTCCCACTGCTTTACTTCTATCTCTTGATTCCAAAACCCGCTAAACGTAGGCGGTTCTATTTCTCTGGTATGGTTTACCCTTACTTTAGTAACGTCCACGTAAAGTTTATACACCACAGATATACTTTCCCCCACATAAGGGTTGGTATTAGAAAGTTCTGCCACCAAATGGATGTTTTGCGAAGCGATATAATTGGGGTCATTTGGGTCTTTTGGAATTTCTACTGCCTTGGTTACGGTTATTTTTACCGTATTGGTTTTAATAACATTGCCTTCATAAGTAATACTGGCAGATGGTATGGTAAAAACCCCTTGTTTTTTAGGCTCAATAGTGTAAGTATAAGACTGTTCAAAAGTTTTTTTACCATTAAAATCAGAAAAACTGGTGCCTTGCATAGGGCCTGCCAAAACTCTAAAGTTCTTAAAGTCAGGTGGGGTAAAATTGTCTCCGCCCTGTTTATTTATAGTAAACGTAATTCGTAACCGCTCATTTACCCCTAACCTATCCTTACTCACCGATGTTTTAAAAGACAGGTCTTGAGCAAGCATAATCTGGTTTAAGCCAATTATAAATAATACTATATTTAGTTTACTTAACATGTAATGTTTCTATTCTATTTTAAGGTTCAATGTTTCGGGTTAATACTTGATGAAATCAATTGATTTTTGCAACGCTAAACTCATAACTCCGCACAGGAATTACCAGTCTTTCTCCCGTTTTATTTTTTGACCTTTTACTTTTTTCTTATTTACTTTTTGTTGCGTTTTGTTTTCTTCATTGCTCATGGCCTCTAACAGTTGTTTTACCTGCTGTGGCGATAGCTTGTTTGGCTGAGGCTGCGGTTGCTGCTTATCTTTATTGTCCTCATTATTCTTATCCTTATTCTGGTTTTTATTATCCTTGTTATCGTTGTCTTTATCGTTTTTGTCTTTGTCTTTATTATCCTTTTCGTCTTTCTTATCTTTCTTATCTTTATTGTCTTTGTTATCTTCTGTTTTGTCGTTTTGTTTTTTGTCTTTGTTTTTATCGTCTTTGTTATCGTCTTGTTTTTGGCTTTGTTCGTTTTTGAGTAATTTCTTGGCTAAAGCCAGATTATACCTTGTCTCATCGTCATTTGGGTTGTTTCTAAGGGCATTTTTATAAGCATCAATAGCTTGGGCATATTGTTTTTGTTTCATATAAGAATTGCCCATATTGTGAAAAGACTCAGCTTTGTTTACGCCTTCTTTAGCTATTTTAGAAGCGAGTTCATATTTGGGCAGAGCATCTTTATATCTGTTTTGCTGATAGATAGCATTGCCCAGATTATAATTGGCCTTTTCATACCCCGGATTGTTTTCCAATGCCTTTTTGTACTGTACTTCTGCTTCTACAAAATTCTGCTCGTTATAAAAATCATTACCGTTTCTTATCAGTTCTTTTTCTTCTTGAGAGATTACAGGCTCATCCTGAACTTTGTCCTTTTTTTGAGCAAAAACGGTGGCACTAAACAGTACAATTATAATAATACTAATGGCTCTCATCTATCTCATTTTTTTCATTAAACAAATTCAACTGCTGTATCCATTTGGTCTTTTTATTGTACATTAAGGTATCTATTACCAGTAAAAATATCGCAATACCGATAAACCACTGAAACTGGTCTTTGAAATCTGAAAACTGTTGGGTTTCAAACTCGGTTTTTTCGGCTTTTAACAACAAATCATTAATAGTGTCAACGGTTTTTGTGGTATTATTACCATCTAAATAAATGCCATTTCCGTTTTTGGCAATGGTTTGTAATGTGCTATTATCTCGCTTCGTAATAACGGTCTCGCCATTTCTGTCTTTTTTGTATGTGTTGTGATTGTTTATTTTTATGGGAATGGGTGCACCCTGTGTTCCGCCCACACCTATAGTTATTATTTTAACACCTTGTTTTACCGCATTTTCCGTGACAAAATCAGTGTCTTCCTCGTGGTCTTCGCCATCAGAAACTAAAAATAAATATCGGTTGGTTTGTTCATTGTCATCAAAATAACTTATCCCCAGTTTTAAAGCTTCATTTATGGCCGTACCTTGCGAAGAAACCATATCAGGAACAGCATTTCTTAAAAACATGTGAGCCGCAGCCTGATCGGTAGTTATTGGGAGTAACGGATAAGCATTACCGGCATATACGATAATTCCCACTCGATCACTGCCCAATTTTTCAATGATTTTGGAGATGATCTGCTTCGCTTTTTCCAATCGATTAGGGGCAATATCTTCTGCCAACATACTCTTAGATACATCTAAGGCAAAGACAATATCCACGCCTTCTCTTTTTACTGTTTCCAGTTTGGTACCTATTTTTGGATTTACCAAAGCAATTATCAATGCTGATAAGCCCAAAGCAACAACTAAAACTTTTATAAAAGCCTTAAAATTTGACCGTTCCGGACTTAACCTGTTCAACAACCGTTGATTGCCAAAATGCCGTTGTTTATTTTTTTTCCATATAAAGAGGATTAAATAACCAAAAAGTAATATTCCTATGGCTATAAAATAGACAAAATATGTTTTTTCTTCTAATTGATACATACTCTACTTCCTGTATTCAGGACTGTTTTGGGGGTAATTTAATATCTTTTTATACGTATTGGGTTTAAAATTTAGTTAAATTTATCAGTTTAAATTGCCAATCTACCTTTTGTTTAGGCATAATTATAGCCGTATTTATACAAAACTTCTAAAAACGGTAAATCGCAAAAACATTTCTAATAAAATAAGTAGCCCGCCAAAAATTAACAAAGGCCTGTATTGCTCTTTATAATTGTAATATTTAAACTCTTCTATCTCTGTTTTTTCCATTTTATTTATTTCATCATAAATAGACGCCAGTTTTTCGTTATCCGTTGCCCTAAAATAAGCTCCATCAGTTTGATCTGCTATGTATTTTAAGAGTTCTTCATCTATTTCTACCGGTTGCATTTTAAAAATCAACTGGCCGTTCAAATCTCTTGCTACGGGAAACTGAGCCCTTCCATTGGTGCCAATACCAATAGTGTAAACAGTAATGTTTAATTCTTTAGCCAGTTCGGTAGCCGTTCTGGGGTCTATAAAACCGGTATTATTTACCCCATCGGTTAATAAAATAATAACCTTGCTCTCTGATTTACTCTCCTTTAGCCTGTTTACAGCAGAACCTAAGCCCATGCCTATGGCCGTGCCATCGTCTATATCACCCCAGGTCAATTGTTTTATAGCGTTTATTACCACTCGTTTGTCACTGGTAATCGGTGTTTGCGTATAGCTTTCTCCGGCATAGACTACAATTCCTATTCTATCATTTGGCCGTTGGTTTACAAAGTTAACAGCCACATCTTTTAGAGCTTCTAACCGGTTTGGTTTTAAATCCTTAGCCAACATACTCGCCGAAACATCTATTGCCATAACAATGTCTATTCCGGATGTAGTCTTGGTGCGTTTGCTCACCGCCACATCTCTGGGACGTGCCATAGCAATAATAATAACCGTTAATGCCAAAAGCCGCAACAGATACAACAGCGGTTTTAGTTTGGCAAAAACAGAGTTGTTTTTAAAAGCCTTTGTGCCGGAAATGGTAAAAGTGGCACTGTCTTTTTTATAAGAATAGAAATACCACATGGCCAGTAGCGGTATAAGTAGCAACAGCCATAAAAATTCCGGATTAACCAACTCTAAATTATTCCACAGCTTCATGTTCTTCTACTTTTTTGGGTTGTAATTCATCTAAAATTTCTCCGGTGTATTTTCGGTGAATTTCTATTTCATTGGCTAATGGTACGTATTTAGCAAACTTTACCAGATCAGCTTCGTTGAGTAATTTTCTCAATTTTAAAATGGTTTCCTCGGGAATATCCAGAATACTGCTGGATAAATTAAAATCTTGTAATGTAGTCAACAATTCATTACTGGTGGACTCCATCGCCGGAATATGGAGTTCTCTTTCAATATAATTTCGCAATATATCCGTAAGTTCAAAATAATATCGTTTAATCTTATTCTGCTGCCAAAGCTGTTTTTTATCTAATGCTTGCAATTGCTGCAAAGCCAATTCATACGGCGGAATAGTTGCCAGTTTTTCTTCAGGTGTTTTTTTCTTTCTAAATACAAAATATAAAATAACCACCAGCAGTAGTAATATTACTGCTAGCAACCACCAGAGATATTGCTTAAAATCATCAAAAGTGTAAGGTTCTTTTTGAATGGCTTTTATGGGAAACATTTTTTGCTTAGTGGTATCTACTGCCACCGTAGCCACATCTATTTTTATAGGTTTTGTGGTGTATTCCTGACTCCAGACATATATCTGTTGTGCCGGAATCTCATAACTGCCACTGTCAAAACTAGTAAGTACATATTTTTTTACCAATTTGTCTTTTAAAGTGTCTATCGGATTGTCTTTTACAATTTCAATCTTGCTAAGGCTGTCTAGTTGTAACGGCAGTAAATCTATGCCTACTTTGGCATTCTTAATGACGATTTGGTAGTTTATCTGTTCGCCAATTCTTATTTTTGCAGTGTCCACAGCAGCCTGTATTTCAGGAATTTGAGGCGTGTTTTGTGCGTATCCAAACCCTGCGACAAACAGTAACAAAATATGTAACAAACGTATATTCATTAAGTACCCCGCTGTTTAAAATAGGTCAATAAATTTTTTACGTAACTTTCATCCAATTGCATATTTATAGTACCGGAACCGCTTTTGGAAAAAGTGTTTTTAAAATAGTCTGTTTGTTTTAAATAGTTTGTTTTGAATTGTGTTTTAACTTTTTTGGAATTGGTATTTACCATTACCACTTCTCCTGTTTCAGCATCTAAAAATGGCACTACACCCAAAGAGGGCAATTCTTTTTCCATTTTGTCATAAATTCTAATACCGGTAACGTCGTGTTTTTTACCTACTATTTTTAAAGCCTTATTATAATTTGCATCCATAAAATCCGAAAGGATAAACACAATGGCTTTTTTCTTTATTAGATTAGACAAAAACCGAAGAGCCTGAGTAATATTGGTTTTTTTACTTTTTGGAGTAAATTCAATAAGTTCCCTGATTATTCGCAACACGTGGGTTTTTCCTTTTTTTGGTGGGATAAACAGTTCTATCTCATCAGAAAAGAGCATTAGGCCCACCTTATCGTTATTTTGTATGGCCGAAAAAGCTAAAGTGGCACTTATTTCCGTAATTGTTTCTCTTTTAAATTGTTGGGTAGTACCAAAATACTCCGAGCCACTTACATCTACCATCAGCATCATGGTAAGTTCGCGTTCTTCTTCAAAAACTTTTACAAAAGGCTCATTATATCGGGCGGTTACGTTCCAGTCTATAGAGCGTACATCATCACCAAACTGATATTGCCTAACCTCAGAAAAAGTCATACCCCGCCCCTTAAAAGAGCTGTGATATTCACCGGAAAAAATGTGATTAGACAGCCTTTTGGTCTTTATTTCAATCTTCCTTACTTTTTTTAGTATTTCTTTGGTATCCACTTTTCAGTCTTCAGCCTTTGGTTTTTCAGTTTTTATTTAGTCTTTAGTCCTCAGTTGAATATTGCATAAAAAACTATTCTACTGTTCACTAATTACTACCAACTACAAAACCTTGCTATGGTACTTCTATTTCGTTAACTATTTTATTGATAATGTCCACCGAGGTAGTATTTTCGGCTTCGGCTTCGTAGGTAACGCCAATACGGTGTCTTAGCACGTCGTGTACCACGGCTCTAACGTCTTCGGGGATTACATAGCCTCTTCTTTTTATAAAAGCGTAACATTTTGCGGCCAATGCCAGGTTGATGCTTCCTCTGGGTGATGCTCCAAAACCAATGAGTGGTTTTAAGTCCGGTAAGCGGTACTCTTCCGGATTTCGAGTGGCAAAAATGATATCGAGAATATATTTTTCTATTTTCTCATCCATATAAACTTCCCGGACAGCGTTTCTTGCATTTAAAATCTCCTTTAGACTCACAACCGCATTCACTTTATCAAAACCGCCTTTCAAATTATTTCGCATAATGAGTTGTTCCTCTGCTATTTTGGGATAGTTGATTACTGTTTTGAGCATAAACCTGTCCACCTGAGCTTCGGGTAGAGGGTAAGTACCTTCTTGCTCTATGGGGTTTTGTGTAGCCATTACTAAAAATGGTTTGGGCAGTTTAAAAGATGTATCGCCAATGGTAACCTGATATTCCTGCATGGCTTCCAACAATGCCGATTGCACTTTAGCCGGAGCCCGGTTAATCTCGTCTGCCAGAACAAAATTGGCAAAAACAGGTCCTTTTTTAATTGAAAAATCATTTTCCTTAATGTTATAAATCATTGTGCCGATAACATCAGCAGGCAATAAATCCGGAGTAAACTGAATTCGGCTAAAGGTGCCTTTTACAGCTTTTGAAAGCGTATTTATAGCAAGGGTTTTTGCCAGTCCGGGTACACCTTCCAATAAAATATGCCCATTGCCCAAAAGGCCTATGAGCAAACGTTCTACCATTTGTTTTTGGCCAACAATGACCTTGTTCATTTCCAATGTGAGCAAGTTGACAAAAGCACTTTCTTTTTCTATTTTCTCATTAATAGCTCTAATGTCAACCGTTGGGTTTATGTCTTCCATACGATAAGTAAAATGTTAAAATTTATGGGATAGCAAACTTAGTGCTAAGCATGCTGTGTTGTTGTTAAAATTTGGTTAAAATAGGAACTTCATTGGCCTTTTATGCCTTTTTTAATAGTAAATGTTAAAGTATTGATAAGAAATATTTAGTGGATTTAATACTGTTCTTGGTCATTGGGAAAATCACCGCTTTTTACGTCTTTGATATAATGCTCAAAAGCTTTGAACATAGTTTTATACAAATCTGTGTACCTGCGTAAAAATCGGGGGCTAAAATCATGATTCATACCCAGCATATCATGCGTTACCAATACCTGCCCATCCACGCCGTTTCCGGCACCTATACCAATTACAGGAATACTGATGTTCTCGGCCACTGCTTTAGCCAAAACCGCAGGAACTTTTTCCAAAACTAAGCCAAAACAGCCCAATTCTTCCAATAATTTAGCATCTTCTTTTAGTTTTTCCGCCTCTTCCTCTTCTTTTGCCCTTACCGTATAGGAGCCAAACTTATAGATAGACTGCGGTGTTAAACCCAAATGCCCCATTACGGGAATGCCTGCAGATAAAATTCTGGTTACAGATTCAGAAATTTCCCGACCCCCCTCCATCTTTACCGCATGGGCTCCGGATTCTTTCATAATCTTAATAGCTGATTCCAAAGCACTTCTGGAATTGCCCTGATAACTGCCAAACGGCAGGTCAACAACCACCAAACATCGCTCTATAGCCCTTATTACAGAAGAAGCATGATAAATCATTTGGTCTAAGGTAATGGGCAAAGTAGTTTCATGGCCGGCCATTACATTAGAGGCGGAGTCACCCACTAATATAATATCTATACCTGCATTATCTATAATTTTTGCCATGGTGTAATCATAAGCGGTAAGCATGGCAATTTTTTGTTTGTTGCGTTTCATTTCTACCAATGATTTGGTAGTAACACGTTTGTATTCTTTTTTTGCTTTGGACATGGGTTTCTGTTTAATTTTAGTAAGCTAAAGTATTGAAATGTTAATTAGTTGGTTTCAAAAATAGGGAAAAGAAAAGATTTAAGATTTCAAATTTCAAATTTTTATTTGTTATCTATAAACTCATCCAAAACTACCGCCTTATTTAAAAACCTGAATTCGGTTAATCTTGTTTTCACAGAACATATAGAATACTTTAGATTTGTACTTAAAAGCATGAAGAAATATCAAGATATTTCAAAGGTTTTTAAGTACAAAGATGAGGTGTTATATACGTTTCTTGTTAAGACTTTCTTCTTTTTGCCATAAATTATTTTATAAAATTTCTAATCAAAAATAAAGAAAGCTGTGGTCACAATATTAATCGAACTCAGGTTAAAACTTAATTTTATTTTCCGGATAAAGTTTGTATTCGGTTAAGCTATATTTTAAGGCAGAGGTGTATTAAATTGTATTATATTTGCTACCTGATTTTATCATTATCAGACATTATTTTTAAAACTCTTCAGCATGAAAAATTTATACACATTTATATTATTACTTTTTACAGGTTTCATTTTTGCCCAAAATTCAAATATTTTTTGGGACAGGGATTTTTGGAATCCTTCTGTAACCATGAAAGCAG
>PDQE01000034.1 GCA_002747735.1 Flavobacteriales bacterium
CAAATTTACGGCAGCTCCAATGAAAACTGGGAAGTATTGCCCAATATATCCAGAGATTTGAACTTTTCATTAACGGTGAGGGATAATGTCCCCGGAGAAGGCCAAACCGTTTCGGATGAAATAAAAATTACGGTTAATGAAGCGGCCGGCCCCTTTGTGGTAACTTCACAGAATAATACCAACATAAACTGGGAAATAGGCAGCACAAAAACCATATCATGGGATGTGGCAGGAACGGATGCTAACGGTATAAATGCGAATAACGTAAACATTCTGCTTTCTATAGATGGCGGTTTTACTTTTGATACGGTTTTGGCAGCCAACACCCCAAATGACGGAAGCCAAGAGATTACAGTACCTAATACCCCCACTTATGAAGCCAGAATTATGGTAGCTGCAGCCAATAATATTTTTTACAATATTAACAAAGAACCATTTACCATTGGCGATTTTACCACCACTTGCAATACTTTTGCCGCCACCGATATTCCCAAAGCTATTCCTGATAATGATACTAATGGTGTGGTTTCTTCCATACAGATTAATGATAGTTTTACCCTGTCAGAAGTAGAAGTAACATTAGATATTAATCATACCTGGCTATGGGATTTGCAGGTATTCCTAAAGTCTCCTGCCGGAACAGAAATTTTAATTTATGATAGAAGCTGTGGCGGAACTTCTGTCCAAAGACAAAATATTGATGCCGTTTTTGATGATGATGCTCCTGATTTAACATGTAACAACAGTATCCCTGCAATTAATGGAATTGTCAAACCTGCCGAATTATTAAATTCATTTAAAAATGAGGATGCCGCAGGTATATGGCAGTTAAAAGTGGTAGATAATTCCGAGCAGGATACCGGCATCTTAAATTCATGGGCTTTAAAAATTTGCGAAACCAACCAAACCGTCTCAACAAGTGAATTTAAACTGGCCAATTTTGCTATCTACCCAAATCCTGCTAAAGATGCTGTAAATATTTCTTTTAGGCCAGATACAGCAGATCCGGTATCCATTATCATCTATGACCTGAGTGGAAGAAGTGTAAAACAGGCTGTTTTTAATCAGGCAAGTCCCCTATTTAACAAACAGATTAAACTTCGGGAACTTACTTCCGGTGTTTATATCGTACAGGTAAAAAATGGTAAAGCTACAGTAAATAGAAAGCTAATTAAATTTTAATAAACCTTTTTACTCATAACACAATGTTATGACTTTTAAAAAGCACCTCACCTGAGCAAATTTTATTCCTTTTTCGGTTAAAACCTAAAATTCGAGATGAGTTCAATTAAAAAACTATGTACGCATAGTGAATTGAAACGATATTGTATTTTGATTTGGAAAAATATTGTATTTTGCAATAAAATTAACCCCTTAAAAATCAATTATGATAAAAAAACTCGCAACAGTATTAATGTTTTTTTGTTCCATGTGGCTCGTAGCACAAACAACAGTTACAGGTACAGTTATAGATGCCAAATCCGGAGAACCCTTACCAGGTGTTAGTGTAAAAATAGTAGGAAAAGCCCTTGGAACAACTTCTGATTTTGATGGTAATTATACGATAAAACTAAAAGAAAATCCGCCCTTTGATATTGAATTTTCAATATTAGGCTATAATTCTCAGGTTATTGAAATAGGCCAGAATCAACAAAATTTAGATGTTTCAATGGAGGAGTCTGAAACCAGTCTAGACGAAGTGGTCATCTCCGCTTCCAGAACACCCGAAAGTATAAGAGAATCTCCTGTAACGGTTGAAAGAATGGACGTAAGAGATATTAAAAACACCTCTTCGGTATCGTTTTACCAAGGTTTGGAAAATTTAAAAGGCGTAGATGTCTCCTCCAACAGCTTAACGTTTAACTCTGTAAATACCAGAGGCTTTGCTACTTTTGCCAATACCCGTTTTATGCAGTTGGTGGACGGCATGGACAATGCATCACCGGCTTTAAACTTTCCGCTTGGAAACCTTCTCGGAATGAGTGAACTGGATGTGGAAAGCGTAGAGTTATTACCAGGGGCATCCTCTGCCCTGTATGGTGCCAATGCCTTTAACGGAATTTTATTTATGACAAGTAAGAGCCCCTTTGATCACCCCGGAATTTCTGCTTTTGTAAAAACCGGATTAACTACACAAGAAGCGGCCGGCACTAATAGTTATTTTGACGGTGGTGTACGTGCAGCTTATATTTTTAGTGAAAAATTTGCTGCTAAGACTACATTTTCTTTTCTAAAAGGTACAGAATTTTTCGCCACTGATTATCGCGATTATGACAACCCTCAATTGCAATCCAGTGATCCGGCTTATAACGGTTTGAATATATATGGAGATGAAGTTGCCAACACTTTTGACTGGACTGCTTTGGGCGGCCCTGTAGGCGTTACTGTTGCCCGTACCGGATATATGGAAAAAGACTTGATGGACTATAATGCAGAAAGTGCCAAATTTGATGTAGCCCTACACTTTAGGCCTTTTGAAAATGATTTTGAAATTATCTGGAATACCAAAGTAGGCACAGGAAATACCATCTATCAAGGAGCAAACAGGTATGCCATAAAAGATTTTACCATGCAACAACACAAATTGGAATTTAGAAATGATAATTTCTTTGTTAGGGGTTACCATACGGCAGAGTCTGCAGGTGATTCCTATGATAGCCGTTTTGCCGCAATAAACATGAACAAAATGGCAAAAGACCACAGAGATTGGTTTACGGATTATACCTTAGCATATAACGGAGCACTGTTAAACCCGGCGTTAGGCGGTATTTTTGACGGTATTGCTCCAACTCCATTTGACCATGACGCAGCAAGGGCTTTTGCCGATAACAATTTATTAAATAACAATAATTTTACAGGACCATTGGGACAATTTCAACTGGGTGCATTAAATAATATAATCACTCAACTCACCGGTGGTTTGGTTACACAATGGAATAGAAGTGACGATAAGCGATACGTACCCGGTTCCGATGCATTTAAAGAAGCTTTTGCAAAAGTTATCGAAAACCCTGATTTAACAGAGGGAGCTAAGTTTCAAGATAACAGTTCTCTGTATCACGTAGATGCTAATTATAATTTTGCCCATCTTACCAAAGTGGTAGAAGTTCAGGTTGGTGGTTCCTACAGGCAATATAGACTAAATTCTTTTGGAACCATATTCACAGATTACGATGGTGTAATCCCTTATGATGAATACGGAGCTTACCTGCAACTACAGAAAAAATTTGGTGATGACAAATTAAAATTTACCGGTTCTATTCGTTATGACAAATCACAAAATTTTGATGGCAATTATTCGCCGAGAGTTTCTTTGGTTTTTTCTCCTGATGAAAACAAAAAACACAACTTTAGGGCTTCTTACCAAACCGGTTTTAGAAATCCAACTACACAAGACCAGTATATAGGTTTAGATTTAGGAAACGTAGTTTTGGTAGGTTCTGCTTCAGATAATTTAGACCGTTACAGAAAAACCGTGGCTTTAAATCCTACTCCCGGCATTCCTGTCCCTTTTACAGGTACTGTGGAGTTTGTAGGAAGACAAGGATATGAGAATGCCTTTACACTATCATCAGTAAGAAAATTTAGCCAAACGAAAAATCCCGCAGACTTGGAAAAATCTAATGTAGAACTCATAAAACCCGAAGAGGTAAAAGCTATGGAATTAGGCTACCGCGGTATGTTGGGTAAAGTGGCTATTGATGTCAGCGGTTATTACAATAAATACACCAACTTTATCGATTTAAAAACTGTAGTCGCTCCATTATACGGTTCAGCAAATAGCGGAGATGCAGAATTTCCACTGGCTGTGGCAGCATTGGCAAACGGAGATTCCCAGCCTTTCCAAACCTATACCAATACCTCTGTTAATGTTAATTCTTATGGTGGTTCATTGGGGATAAATACTAAGATAGGCCGTTTTAATCTCGATGCCAATTACACCTATGCCCGGCTTGATTTTAACCAAGCAGAAGACCCTGATTTTAAAGCCGGTTTTAATACCCCTGAACACAAGGTAAATTTATCTTTTGGAAGTACAGAATTATTTAAAAATTTTGGTTTTAATATTAACTATCGCTGGCAAGATACTTATTTCTATCAGGCTTCTTTTGTAAATGGTAAAGTTGCTGCCCGTAATGTGGTGAATGCTCAGATAAATTATTCAATACCTAAAATATTATCTACCATTAAATTTGGCGGTACTAATATTGGAGGAGATGAATACGTAAGTGCTCCCGGTGTAGGTTCAATAGGCTCTATGTACTATCTTTCCTGGACAGTTAATATGTAAAATTAAAATAAAACCCTATCATTTTTTGATTAAAACGCCGTTTAAAAGATTTTTAAACGGCGTTTTTTATGACAACTCAGTTTTGAAAAATTCCTTAAAAACAATTTCAGTATTTAAAGAAATAAACTATCTTTGCATCTTATCAGGCATAGGTTAAAAAACACCTGTCTCACAAAAAATAAAGTTACTCAAAAAACACATTAAAAACATGGCAAAAGTTACAGGAAAAGTTGCTCAAATTATAGGCCCGGTAGTGGATGTGGAATTTAAAACCGATTCAGACCTACCTAATATTTTCGATTCATTGGAAATAAACAGAGAAGACGGTTCTGTACTCGTACTTGAAGTAGAACAACATACGGGCGAAGATACAGTAAGATGTATTGCTATGGATTCTACCGATGGCTTAAGCAGAGGTCAAGAAGTAATCTCCACAGGATCCCCAATACAAATGCCGGTAGGCGATGATATCTACGGCCGACTTTTTAATGTAACCGGAGATGCAATTGACGGATTGGGAAATCTACCTAAAAAAGGAAAAAATGGTTTGCCAATTCACAGAGAGGCTCCAAAGTTTGAGGAACTATCTACTTCTACTGAAGTATTGTTTACCGGTATTAAAGTAATTGACCTTATTGAACCTTATGCTAAAGGTGGTAAAATTGGTCTTTTTGGTGGTGCAGGGGTAGGAAAAACAGTACTTATTCAGGAATTGATTAACAATATTGCCAAAGGCCATGGAGGTTTATCTGTGTTTGCCGGAGTAGGAGAACGTACTCGTGAAGGAAATGACTTGTTGCGTGAGATGTTAGAATCCGGTATTATAAGATATGGTGAAGATTTTATAAAATCTATGGAATCCGGTGGATGGGATTTAACTAAAGTGGATAAAGAAGATATGAAAACTTCTAAGGCTACTTTCGTTTTCGGACAAATGAACGAACCTCCCGGTGCACGTGCCAGAGTGGCCTTATCAGGGCTAACTATTGCAGAATATTTTAGAGACGGTGCTGGAGACGGCCAAGGAAAAGATGTGCTTTTCTTTGTAGACAATATATTTAGGTTTACACAAGCAGGTTCAGAGGTGTCAGCATTATTAGGCCGTATGCCATCTGCTGTGGGTTATCAGCCTACTTTAGCAACAGAAATGGGTGCCATGCAAGAGCGTATTACCTCTACCAAAACCGGCTCCATTACTTCTGTACAAGCGGTTTATGTGCCTGCTGATGATTTAACAGACCCCGCACCGGCAACCACATTTGCCCACTTAGATGCCACTACCGTACTATCCCGAAAAATTGCTGAATTGGGTATCTACCCGGCAGTGGATCCCTTGGATTCTACTTCCAGAATTTTAACACCTGAAATTCTCGGCAAAGAACATTATGACTGTGCCCAGCGAGTAAAAGAGTTGTTACAACGTTACAAAGAGCTTCAGGATATTATTGCTATCTTAGGGATGGAAGAATTGAGTGAAGAAGATAAACTGGTTGTACATAGAGCCCGTAGAGCTCAGCGTTTCTTATCTCAGCCTTTCCACGTAGCCGAACAGTTTACCGGTATTCCCGGAGTTTTGGTTGATATAAAAGACACTATAAAAGGCTTTAATATGATTATGGATGGTGAGTTAGATAAATATCCAGAAGCCGCATTTAACCTAAAAGGATCTATACAGGATGCAATTGATGCCGGCGAAAAGATGTTGGCCGAAGCAAAAGGATAAAAAAACAAAATTCAAATTCCAAATTCTAAAATATAACCTTTTAGAATTTGGAATTTTTCAATTGAAATTTCAATAGCAATGCATTTACAAATAATAACGCCTGAAAAAATTATATTTAACGCCAATGTGGATGCGGTAACAGTACCGGGGGTATCTGGCGAGTTTCAAATGTTGCAAAACCACGCACCTATAGTTTCATTGTTAACAAAAGGCGATGTAATGATTCGCCTAAATGAAAAAGATGTGAATAGTCATCTTATTCCGCATAAAAATAAAAAAGGCGTTTATGTTTATCGCATAAAATCAGGCACTGTAGAGCAACGGGATAATAAAATTATCTTATTGGCAGATTAATACTTTAGAAAATCTTTGGGTTTGTAAAATATATTTGTAGTAACATACAAACAAAACAAAATAATTCAGCAATAAGCCACTTGTTTCCAAGTGGCTTTTTTATTTATAGGTACGGGTTTATACTACTTAAAGAAATGCCTGTAAATGTCATTGCCATTAGCAAATAAAAGCAGTGCAATTAGGAATACAAAGCCGGCAACCTGAGCGTACTCTAAGAATTTATCGCTTGGTTTTCTGCCACTAATCATTTCGTAGAGTGTAAAGACCACATGGCCACCGTCCAATGCCGGTATGGGCAGTAAATTCATAACGCCCAGCATAATAGATAAAAAAGCGGTAATACTTAAAAAAGACTGCCAGTCCCAGATAGATGGGAATATACTGCCAATAGAGACAAATCCACCCAGCCCCTTATAGGCACCTGTTTCAGGATTAAAAATCTTTTTGAGCTGTTTCAGATAACTAGCAAAAGTGTCATAACCTTTTTTAAAACCGGCCGGAATAGCTTCCATAAAATTGTACTCGTTGGTTTTAAATTGATAATAACCCAGTTTTTCCAAATCATCTGTAGAAGTGCCGGCCAAAAAGACACCTATCTTCCCTGCATCATCTACTTTTACATCTACATTCGCAGTTTTATCCAATCTTTTTACCGAAAAAGTAAGTGTTTCGTTTTTATGATTTTTTAAAACATCCGTTACCTGATCAAAATATTTTACCGGTTTATCGTTAATGGCAATTACCAAATCTTTGGGTTGCAAACCACTATTTACATTTGCCGAACTATCCGGCACTTTTCCTACTATAAAAGGCATTCGCGGAGCTAAGAAATTGGCTTCTTCTTTTTCCCTGTCCACTAACTGCGAAATAAAATCTACTGGAATATCTTTTTTGATAAGTTCTCCATTCCTTTCAACCGTATAAGTGTTGCCGTTAACAAATTCAACAAACAGACTGTTAAATTTTTCTACCGGCTGGCCGTCTATACTTATGATCTTGTCTCCGGTTTGCAAGCCCAATTTTTCGCCCAATTCATTTTGAACCCATATTCCATCTTTCAGATTTTCATTAGGCAAATACTTTTCGCCCCAGATATACATCATTAATATATAGATAAAAATACCCAATAAAAAGTTTACCGTAACACCACCCAGCATAATGATAAGCCTTTGCCAGGCCGGTTTAGAACGAAATTCATAGGGTTTTGGCGGCTCTTTCATTTGCTCGGTATCCATGCTTTCATCTATCATCCCCGAAATCTTCACATACCCCCCCAACGGTATCCATCCTATACCGTACACGGTTTCGCCAATTTTTTTCTTGAACAAAGAAAACTTATAATCAAAAAACAGGAAGAATTTTTCTACTCGGGTTTTGAAAATTTTGGCAGGAATATAGTGGCCAAACTCATGTAATACAATGAGAATGGAGAGGCTTAATATAAATTGAGATACTTTTATAAAAATTTCCATATGCTTTCTTAAAAACCGTGCAAAGGTAAGGGTTATTAATTAAAATTTATAACTAAGCTCTATTAAAAAGTTTGTTAAAAACTGATAACAAACTTTTATAAAGCAATTTAAAGTTTGGCAATGTAATGCTGTCAGAAAACTTTAGAAAGAATATTAACCACAGTCAGTGGCTTATTTAAAACACTACTTTTCTTTTAAAATGGTTTTATGAAGTGTACCCAAATTAGTCTCTATTTTTACCAAATGAATACCAAAGTTTAAGGGCTTTAAATTAATAGCTAATAAAGGGTGGTCTTCTTCCATTATCAGTTTTCCCAACATGTTATAAATAGAAATTTTTTCTACTATGGCATCACTGTTATTTTTGATTTTAAAAGAGTGCTTTGCCGGATTGGGATACAATGAAATAGAAGCATTTAGCTTTTGTTGGTCAACACCTTTTTTAACGGTATTATTCTTAGTTATAAGTTGATAATCCGGGTCTATTTCTAATTTTGTAATCTCAAAAGGAATATTGCCCGTAAAACTTTGTTTATTTTCACTTATTTCTAATCGTATCATTTGGCTGTCGCCATCTTCATTACTTACTTTTATGGGCAGTGGCATTTCAAAAAAACTTACAGAAGGGTCTGATTGTTTTTGTTCTATGGTTATGCTAAGGTTGCCATTTTGTTGATTCTGAAACCAACTTAGAGCATAGCTGGGGTAGCCTTTACCCACAAACCAATCATTGGTAAAATCCGTTAAATCTTCTTCCTCATAATTTGATAAATAAACTATAAAATTGGACAACTTAACGCTTTCATTGTTAGCGGCCAATGCTGTTAAATATCTATTAATCAATTTTTCATAAACTATATCCTCCAGTTTGTACCGTAACATGTGCAGCACCATGGTAGTTTTTAAAAAACTAGGCTCCAAAAAGTTATCTGATGTAATGGTGTTTATCGTATTTTTACGCCAGATTTTATCAGTGGTGTCAAAATTAGCAATACGTTTATCTGAATTTTGCATCAATAATTCCTTTAGATAGGAATCGTATATATTCTGTTCTTTCTGGGCATAAGAAAAACAAATAAAAAAGATGAAAATAAGGGGTAATTTTCTTTTCATATACTATAACTTTGCGGGGGTAATTAGGGGTTTACAAAGTAGAGAACAAATATAAATAAAAAATTGGAAATGGATATTTCATTCTTTAAAAAGTCTTTTTCAACAATTTTTAAAATAGCTATTTTATTTATTATTATGGTGTTTATTGGGTTTTATTTGCTTTCGCCAAAAAAAGTATTGCCCGTTTATAACCCTGCTGATGTAAACCCAAAACTGGTAGATGACAGTGTAAAACATATAAAAAATAACCATAAGATAGCAGAATTTAAATTGATTAACCAGAATGGAGACACCATTACGGCTGATAATTACAGAGATAAAATTTATGTAGCAGATTTCTTTTTTACCCGTTGTAAAACCATTTGTCCTATTATGACTACACACATGGAGCAGTTACAAAATCATTTTAAAAATGATAATGAGGTTATGTTTTTAAGCCATTCTGTTACTCCGGTTATGGACAGTGTTCCAATCTTAAGAGCTTATGCTGATAAAAAAGGGGTGATAGACAGTAAATGGAATTTAGTTACGGGAAGTAAAAAACAAATTTACAATTTAGCCAGAAAATCTTATTTCGCAGTATTGGATGAAGGTGATGGTGGTGATCAGGATTTTATCCATACAGAGCAATTTGTATTAGTGGATAAAGACAAAAAAATAAGAGGTTTTTATAATGGCACCAATGCTGACGATATTGCCCAAATAATCAAAGACATTACCATCTTAAAACAGGAAGGTAAAAAATAATTGTTACAGAAAAAATACCACTAATTTATTGAAGTGAAAAGTAAAAAAATCCTTACTTTCGCATGGTACTTGTAATCAATCTAAATAAAAATTGAAGACAACAGTTGCTGATTTAAAAGTGGGTGAAAAATGCATTGTGGAAAATGTACCTTTAAAAAGTGTGCCTTTAAAACTGTTAGAAATGGGCTGCTTACCCGGCAAGGAGTTGGAATTACTTCATATTGCCCCATTAAAAGACCCTCTATATATAAAGGTAAACGGTAGCCATCTGGCTATTAGAAAAGAAACAGCACGGTTAATCACAGTAAATAAAAAATAAGCTTTATGCAAAAAAGTGAAGTGATAGCCATCGGGTCTAAAACTATTAAAGTTGCTTTAGTAGGCAACCCAAACACCGGTAAATCTCTCTTGTTTAATCAATTAACCGGACTCCATCAAAAAGTAAGCAACTATCCCGGTGTTACCGTAGAAAAAAAAACAGGTACAGCAAAATTGTCTGCCGATACCAAAGCTGTTATCACCGACTTGCCCGGCACTTACAGTATAAACCCCAGTAGCCTAGACGAAAATATTGTCCTGCAAACTTTTTTAAATGTAAATAAAGAAGACTACCCCGATATAGTAGTAGTGCTGGCTGATGTAGAAAATATTAAACGCAATTTGTACCTTTTTTCCCAGATTAAAGATTTGGAAATTCCTACGATATTAGCAATAAATATGGCAGACAGAATGAAGAGTAAGGGAATTACTTTAGATCTGGAAAAGCTAAAAGAAGAATTAGGTGCTCAGGCGGTACTTATCTCGGCTAAAAAAAATATTGGTATTCAGGAGCTAAAAAATCTTATTTTAAACTATAAAAAGGTTAAACAATCCGCGTGGGAAAATCTATCAAAAAGAATTGACAGCTCTTTTTTTAAAGAATTGGCAGGTCATTTTACCGGCCAATCTGTTTACAGGTCATGGTTGTTTTTAACGCAACATCAAAATCTGTCAAACATAGATAATACAATAAAAAAACAAATAAATACATTTAAGGTAAATCCGGAAAAATTAAAAAAGTTGCAAAACCGGGAAACTATTTTACGGTATCAACAAATTAATAATACCCTTAAAAAAACCTACAGTGTTGATACTGAAAAAGCGGATGGTATCAGGGCAAAATTAGATAGAATTTTAACCCATAAAGTGTATGGCTATGTAATTTTTGCCGCCATTATGCTATTGGTCTTCCAATCTATTTTTGAATGGGCTACGCTGCCAATGGATTTAATAGATGAAGGCTTTGCCCGCTTAAGCGAATTTACAAAAGATATCCTTCCTGCAGGGATGCTTACCGATTTGCTAAGTGAAGGCGTAATTCCGGGGATAGGAGGTGTTGTAATTTTTATACCGCAAATTGCCATTTTATTCCTTTTTATTGCCATATTAGAAGAAACCGGTTATATGAGCCGCGTGGTGTTTTTAATGGATAAAATAATGCGTCGTTTTGGAATGAGCGGAAAAAGTGTGGTACCACTTATTTCCGGTACGGCTTGTGCCATCCCCGCCATCATGGCTACCAGAAATATAGAAAGTTGGAAAGAACGCTTGATTACCATTTTGGTTACACCTTTTATTATTTGTTCTGCAAGATTGCCAGTATATGCTATAATAATAGCCTTGGTCATCCCCAAAAAACATATAATGGGGTTTCTTAGTGTTCAGGGGTTAACACTGATGGGCTTGTATGTTTTAGGATTCTTAACTGCTATTATTGGCGGATATATCCTCAATAAAACATTGAAAATTAAAAGTAAAAGTTTCTTTGTGATAGAAATGCCCAATTTTAAAACCCCAGCCTTAAAAAATGTATTATTTACGGTAATAGACAGAACTAAGGCTTTTGTTTTTGGTGCCGGAAAAATTATTCTTGCCATTTCTATAATTTTATGGTTTTTAGCTTCTCATGGCCCGGCTAACTTTAATAATGTAGAAGAAATTGTAAAAAACCAAAATACCGAAAACATTACTGATGAAACTGACTTAGAAGCTGCTGTAGCTCAATACAAACTTGAAAATTCTTATCTTGGAATTGCCGGAAAAACCATTGAACCCGCTATAAGGCCTTTGGGCTACGATTGGAAAATAGGCATTGCCCTGTTGAGTTCTTTTGCAGCCAGAGAAGTTTTTGTAAGTACTCTGGCCACCATTTATAATGTAGGCGACAGTGAAAATACGGCTACTATAAAAGAAAATATGCGAAATGACATCAATCAACATACCGGTAAAAAATTGTTTACCTTACCGGTAGGCCTCTCTTTAATGATGTTTTATGCATTTGCCATGCAGTGCATAAGTACATTGGCTATTGTAAAACGCGAAACCTTTTCTTATAAATGGCCAATAATACAGTTAATAGGGATGACGGTAATTGCCTATGTAGCAGCATGGTTTACTTATACTGTTTTTAGCCTGTAAAAGTATGATACAATCTATTCTGGTTTATATTGCTCTTGTTGTTGCCATTTTCTTTTTAGTAAAGAAATTCTTCTTTAAGAAAAAAAAGAAATCCGGGTGCGATAATGATTGTGGCTGTTCATGAGTTGATTGGCCTTATACCAGTTCTGCTTTAAAAATACCCAAAAAATAAAATGATGAATTTTTGTGATAGATAAAGCATAAAAATTAAGTATAGCCGTAGCTACAGTTTATTTTTACAACGAAATATAACATAAAAAAGCACATTTTATTGAGTAATTTTGAGGTGGAAATGGTATTAGTTTTTCTCTTCGTTTTAACATTTCATACTTGAAAAGAATTTTTTAGATAATAATACTAAGTCTAATTTGTTAATAAGTTATCTAATATTAATTACTTAAAAACACCCTTTTATACAATGCTATTTTAGTAGCTTTGGAAAAATAATTATTTCTCTCCAGATGAACTCATTAAAAAAGGCAAAAACCGCTTTAATTTCCGTTTTTCACAAAGATAATTTAGAACCCATTATAAAAGCCTTGCACCAAGAGCAGGTTACCTTGTATTCTACCGGTGGTACTGAAAAGTTTATACGTCAATGCGGCGTTCCTGTGGTGCCGGTAGAAGATCTAACTTCTTATCCTTCCATATTGGGTGGCAGGGTTAAGACCTTGCATCCTAAGGTGTTTGGCGGTATTCTTTCAAGGCGAGGTATGGACAGTGATGCAACACAATTGGAAAAATACGAAATTCCGGAAATGGATATTGTTATTGTAGATTTATATCCTTTTGAAAAAACTTTGGCCACCGGAGCAAATGAAGAGGAAATCATTGAAAAAATAGACATTGGCGGTATTTCTTTAATTAGAGCGGCAGCAAAGAATTATAAAGATGTGATGTGTGTATCATCTATGGAGCAATATGCGTCTTTTTTAGAAATTATTAGTTCCCAAAATGGAGCTACCACATTGGCACAGCGAAAATCTTTTGCCACAGCGGCATTTAATATTTCTTCAAATTATGATACGGCTATTTTCAATTATTTTAATGCAGATGGCGAAATATCCGGATTAAAAATCAGTGAAACCTCAGGAAAAGCATTACGCTACGGCGAAAATCCGCATCAAAAAGGATTATTTTACGGTGATTTTGAAGAAATATTTGATAAACTTTATGGCAAAGAGTTGAGTTATAACAATTTATTAGATGTAGATGCAGCGGTAAATCTAATGCGTGAATTTACCGATGAAGCCCCTACTTTTGCCATATTAAAACACAACAATGCCTGTGGTCTGGCTCAAAGAAAGACCCTCTTACAAGCATATAAAGATGCCTTGGCCGGAGACCCTGTTTCTGCCTTTGGCGGAATTTTAATTGCCAATACCGTTATTGATAAAGCAACAGCCGGCGAAATTCACAAACTGTTCTGTGAGGTAGTCATAGCTCCCGATTTCTCAGCAGAGGCGTTAGAGGTATTAAAAGCCAAAAAAAACAGGATTTTACTCAAACAAAAGGCTGTACAATTGCCTAAGTCCGTCATAAGAAGTGCATTAAATGGTTATTTGGTTCAAGACAGGGATTGTAAAACGGACAATAAAGTTGGTTTTAAGTACGTTACAGATACTAAACCTAATGAAAATGAAATTTCCGACATGATTTTCGCATCAAAAGTTTGTAAACACACCAAATCAAACACCATTGTATTGGCAAAAGACAAACAATTGTGTGCCAGTGGTACAGGCCAGACCAGCAGAGTAGATGCTTTAAAACAAGCAATAGCAAAAGCAGAACAGTTTGGTTTTGACTTAAATGGTGCTATTATGGCCAGTGATGCTTTTTTTCCATTTCCGGATTGTGTAGAGATAGCTCATAAAGCAGGAATTCAATCGGTAATTCAACCCGGAGGTTCTATAAAAGACAAACTATCTATAGATTTTTGTAATAAAAACAATATGTCTATGGTTTTTACGGGAATACGACATTTTAAACATTAATTTTAGTAAATTTGCCCATTCGCAAAAATCATAAAACTCAAATAACAAAGCCATATGGGATTTTTTGACTTCATGACTGAAGACGTAGCCATAGATTTAGGCACGGCCAACACCCTTATTATCCATAATGGAAAAGTTGTAATAGACAGTCCGTCTATTGTTGCAAAAGACCGAAATACGGGTAAAATTATTGCCATTGGTCAGCGAGCCAATTTAATGCAAGGCAAAACACACGAAAACATAAAAACCATAAGGCCGCTAAAAGATGGGGTTATTGCAGATTTTGAGGCCTCGGAACAAATGATTAAGGAGTTCATAAAACAAATTCCTTCCATAAAAAAACGTTTTTTCTTTCCGCCCTCTTTGCGAATGGTGATTTGTATCCCATCTGGAATTACGGAGGTTGAAAAACGAGCTGTAAGAGACTCTGCAGAACACATGAATGCCAAGGAAATATACCTTATCCATGAACCGATGGCAGCATCTATTGGGATAGGAATAGATATTATGCAGCCCAAAGGCAATATGATTATAGACATAGGTGGTGGTACTACGGAAATAGCGGTTATTGCTCTTGGTGGTATTGTTTGTGATAAGTCTATAAAAGTAGCAGGTGATGTTTTTACCAATGACATAGCCTATTATATGCGTACTCAGCATAATTTGTACATTGGCGAAACTACTGCCGAAAATATAAAAATAGTAGTAGGAGCCGCTACAGAAGAATTAGAAAACCCACCCGAAGATATTTTAGTACAAGGTAGGGATTTACTTAGCGGTAAACCAAAACAAATAAAAATTTCATTTAGAGAAATAGCCAAGGCTTTAGATAAGTCTATTCTACGTATAGAAGATGCGGTTATGGAAACCCTTTCGCAAACTCCACCAGAACTGGCTGCAGACATCTATAATACCGGAATTTATTTGGCCGGAGGTGGTTCTATGTTACGGGGTTTGGATAAGCGACTTTCCAGAAAAACAGACCTGCCGGTTTACGTAGCCGAAGACCCACTAAGAGCAGTAGTAAGAGGAACAGGAATAGCCTTAAAAGACTTGCAAAAATATCAAATTGTATTAATGAAATAATGGCTAAAGCCATTATCGAATATTGCAGTAAGATGTCTTTTGCTATTCAAATACTAATATTATCTTATCTTTCAGGTTTTCAACCCGTGTTTACTAAATGCTATTTAGAAAAAAATGAGCAAACGTAGTAGATGATTAGAAACTTCATAAATGTTACGCCCTAATGCAACAGATTATTGGCTTTATACTTAAAAACAAATACTTTTTGCTCTTTTTTCTGTTAGAGTTAGTAGCCATTACATTTGTTATCAAAAGTCACAGCTATCACCACAGTAAATTTGTAAATTCCGCAAATGCAATAACAGGCAACGTTTACACCAAATTAAATAACATTAAAGAATACACTAAGCTAAAAACTTTTAATCAGCAACTACTCGATGAAAACGCCCGCTTAAAAAATCTGTTGGCAAACAAAGATTCGGATAACCTTAAACCTACTATTGCTCAAGCAGACTCGGCCTTATACCAACAGCAATTTAGCTATTTACCCACTAAAGTAATCAATAACCAATTCAATAGAAATTATAATTATCTTACCATAAATGTGGGTAAATCCCAAGGCATACGGCCAGATCAGGGAGTAGCTAACAGCAAGGGAATTCTGGGCATAACAAATACGGTATCAAATAATTATGCCACGGTTTTATCAATTTTAAACAACAATTCAAAAATAAATGTTAAGTTAAAAAACAGCAAACATTTTGGCACACTGGTTTGGAATGGTAAAAATTACAATGTATTGCAATTGGTTGATTTGCCCATTCAAGCAAATATAAGCCAAGGCGATACCGTTATTACCGGTGGAATGTCCACCATTTTTCCCCAAGGGCTCCCCGTAGGAACCATACAAGATTTTAAACAGGAAGCCAATGCTTACAGTACCGTAAATATCAAGTTATTTAACGATATGAGTGCTATTGGGCCGGCATACGTTATTACTAATTTTGATCAGGAAGAAATTAAAGAGATAGAGACTACACAGCAGCAATGAAAGAAATTATAAGTAACATAGCATTGTTTTTTTCGCTTATACTATTACAAGTATTGGTCTTTAACAACATGTTGTTGTTTGGTTATATAAACCCGATGGTTTATATCCTGTTTGTAATCTTATTTCCCATTAGAAAAGAACGCGGATTATTGTTGGTAAGCAGTTTCCTTTTAGGGCTAATAATTGATTTTTTTTTAGACAGTGGAGGAACCAATGCCGCTGCCACCCTTGCCATAGCTTATTTTAGGCTGCCTATCTTAAAATGGCTTATGAGAAAATCTGAAATAGATTTTTTGGTGTTTAAAATAACAAAATTGCCGTTTACCAAGATGCTCAGTTTTATTGCGATTATAACACTCATTCATCATTTTATCATTTTTAGTCTGGAATACTTTAACTTTGCAGAAATAACTACTATTCTTTCAAGAACTATTTTAACAAGTATTTTTACAATTATTTTAATAATTTTCAGTTTATTACTAATAAATAAGAACAATTAAAGGTGGAAAAAAAATTCACTGCTTACTTTTCCATATTATTGATGGGTTTATTGTTTATTTTCAGGTTGCTGTATGTACAGGTTATTGATGATAAATACAAACCCTCTCCGCTTAATAACAGTGCCATAGCAATAAAATACGACTATCCGGAAAGGGGTTTTATTTACGATAGGAATAGTGTACTGGTGGTGGCCAATCAGCCTTCTTATGATGTTATGATAATTCCTCGAGATGTAAAACCTCTGGATACCCTTGAGTTTTGCAAACTGTTAAAAATAGACAAAGCCACTTTTATAGAGAGTTACAAGAAAGCCAGAAACTATTCCCCCAGAATTCCATCCGTTTTCGTGCCACAAATTTCAAAAAGAGATTATGCTTTTTTACAAGAAAAAATGCACAAATACAAAGGCTTTTATATCCAGAAAAGGACACTTAGGGAATACCCCATAAATTCTGCCGGAAATGTGTTTGGTTATATAGGCGAAGTAAGTACTAATGTTTTAAAAGAAAACAGTTACTATCAACAAGGTGAATTAATTGGGATTATTGGCGTAGAAAAACAATACGAAGAAGTTTTACGTGGCATAAAAGGTGTTAAATTTATGCAACGCAACCGTTTTAATAAGGAAATAGGCCCGTATAAAGACGGTATGTTTGATACCATTGCCGTTAATGGAAAGGACATTACTATTACCTTAGATATAAAATTACAAGAATACGGCGAAAAACTCATGTCAAATAAACGAGGAGGTATTGTAGCAATAGAACCGGCTTCCGGTGAAATACTGGCCTTGATTTCTACGCCCGGATACAACCCTAATTTACTGGTGGGCAGAGAACGATCTAAGAACTACACAAAATTGTACCATGACAGTATCAATCAGCCACTTTTTGACAGAGCTTTATTGGCTACTTATCCACCGGGTTCACCATTTAAAATAGTAAATGCCTTAATTGGGCTACAAGAAGAAATAATTACCCCTGAAACAAATTTTTATTGTCATGGCGGCTATCGTTATGGCAGAGGTAGCAGAGCCTTTATGAAGTGTCATTGTGGGTCGTATGGCGTTCCAATTTCACTAAATAGAGGTATTTACAAATCATGCAATGCCTATTTTTCTAATGTTTATCGTAGAATTATTGAAAAATACCCCACTGCCGAAGAGGGAATGAAAGTATGGAGCGACCATGTAAAGAGCTTTGGACTTGGTGATTTTTTACATAATGATTTGTCCACAGGTGTACGGGGTAGTGTTCCTGATGAGAAACTGTATAACCGATACTACCCAAATTTTAAATGGGGAGCTACCACCACCATTTCCAATGCTATCGGGCAAGGCGAAATTTTAACTACGCCTATACAACTGGCCAATATGACAGCTGCAGTGGCCAACCGGGGATTTTATTATACGCCGCATATCATCAAAGCTATTGGAGGCAAACCTATTAAAATAGATGAATTTACTGCAAAAAAGCATACAAGTATAGACCCTAAATATTTTGATCCGGTTGTTGAAGGCATGTACAATGTGGTAAATCATGCCGGAGGAACAGCCCGATGGTCTAAAGTAGAAGGCTTGGACATTTGTGGCAAAACCGGTACTGCCGAAAACCCACACGGACAAGACCATTCTATTTTTGTGGCATTTGCACCTAAAGATAATCCAAAAATAGCCTTGGCTATTTTTGTGGAAAATGGCTATTGGGGCTCCAGATGGGCAGGCCCTATAGCTACATTAATGATAGAAAAATACCTCACTGGAGAAATCTCTAGGCCTTGGGATGAAAAACGAATGATTGAAGGCAGTTTGCAAGATGAATACACAAAACAATTGTTGAGGATAGAAGAAGAGAAAAAACAATTAGAAGAGGAGAAAAAACGTTTAGAAGAAGAAAAACAAACCAAATTTGCGGAAACGGACAAGTAACATATTTGCAGGTATAGATTGGATATTGGTAATGTTCTTTATCGTATTGGTAGCCTTGGGCTGGATGAGCATTTATGCCGCTACGGTTACAGACACCTCTGCAAGTATTTTTGACAGTAAAATGATATATGGCAAACAATTGAGGAATATTGGATTATCTCTTGTTTTAATCATCATTACCATTGCCATTGATGCAAAATTTTACGAACGTTTCTCAGGTGTTTTTTATATTATATCCATTATTAGTTTGGCAGGATTATTTGTCTTTGGAAGCACTATTAATGGAGCCAGAGCTTGGTATAATTTTGGGGGTATGAGCCTGCAACCGGCTGAATTTGCAAAAGTAGCTACCGCATTGGCTTTGTCTAATTTCCTTAACGAACCAGGCCGGGATTTAACCAAATTTAAGACCCAACTCAGTGTTTTTGCTATACTGATAATTCCAGTATTTCTCATTATGCTGCAACCCGATGCCGGCTCTGCTTTGATTTACTTTACACTTGTATTTGTGCTATATAGAGAGGGGCTACCCGGTATCTATATCACTCTGGTTTTTTTGGTGACGATTTTGTTTGTTGCCACTTTATATTTTGGGTTTAATACCGCTTTGATTATTGTCTTTTCTTTACTTACTCTGCTGTTTGTTTATTTACTCAATTTCAAGAATTTTACACTCAAACGTGAATGGCCAAAGATAATTCTCATTTATCTGGCTTCAGGTTTATTTATGTTTAGTGTGGATTTTGTGTTTAACAATATTTTTGACCAAAGGCATAGAGACCGTTTTAATATTGTTTTAGGAAAAGAAGTTGATCCAAGGGGAATTGGCTATAATACCAATCAATCCATGATTACCATAGGTTCCGGAGGGCTTACCGGAAAAGGATTTTTAGAGGGTGACCGTACACAAGGCAACTTTGTGCCAGAGCAACATACTGATTATATTTTTAGTACTGTGGGTGAAGAATGGGGATTTATTGGCAGTGCTGCAGTAATTTTAATTTTCGTTGCCTTTATCTTGAGAATAATACGAGTTGCCGAAAGGCAAAAATCAGTTTTTAGCCGGTCATTTGGCTATGCTGTAGCTACCATTTTCTTCTTTCATTTTTTTATCAATGTAGGGATGGTTATCGGATTGGTACCTACAATTGGGATTCCCCTGCCATTTTTTAGCTATGGAGGTTCTTCGCTTTGGGGTTTTACCCTACTCTTGTTTATCTTTATCAGATTAGATGCCGACAGGACGTATGAATGGTAGTATCCCCCTATCCTTATGTTATACTAAACTAGATTATCCATACCCTTATCTTTGTCTATGGACAAGGTATTTTTTCTTATAACGTACAACTGTATTTAACCCATTAATTAGAAGTAATACCTAATCTTCCTTATTAAACATGTTCATAAATGAAAACCCGTTTTTGCTTTTATAATAATATTGTTTGTTTTTCAATTTTTGATAGTCGGCTTTGTCTATCTCCATAAAATCGTCCCAATTTTTGGATTCATTTACAAACTGTTTTACATCATTATACGCACCTACTTTGTATTTTACTTTTATGGCATCCATTAATAGGTCTATAGATATTTTATACAAATGTATAGCCTCCCTGCCGAACAAAACATAGGTAGGTTCTTCTTTGTTTTCCTTTTTCATCCTATTTACTTTTATTATTAAACAATCGTTAAGCAAAAATTCCTATGGTTATTTAAAATTTTGTTGTAAACAGATGGCTGTAGCTGATAAAAAAATGAACAAGCTTACTCAAAACACTATTGGTATAAAGCAATTTTTATTTTGGAATTAAACCCAATAAATAAAAAAACCTTCCGAATAATCGGAAGGCTTTTAAAGTTGTATAAAGCAACTGTGTTTTACAAAGCTGCTACGCGTTTAGTTAATTGAGACTTTAAATTTGCTCCTTTGTTTTTGTGGATAATATTCTTTTTAACCAATTTATCTATCATAGAAACAACTTTTCTCAATTGCACTTCAGCTACTTTTTTATCTTCAGTAGCTTTTAGGTTTTTGATAGCAGTTCTGGTAACTTTATGCTGAAACCTATTACGTAAGCGTTTGGTTTCATCGCTTCTTATTTTTTTTATTGCCGATTTATGATTTGCCATTTTTATAAGTTATGAATTATGAGTTTTTAGCACTCACATTGCTATACTTGTAACTAAATTAGTAGCCCGTAGGGGAATCGAACCCCTGTTACCAGGATGAAAACCTGGCGTCCTAACCCCTAGACGAACGGGCCAATATTCCATTGCTTTTTTCTGATAAAGCGAGTGCAAAAATAACACATTTTTTTTACTCTGCAAATGTTTTTAAAAAAATTAGCTGCGGGGGTAGCTTCAGCAAGCAAATGCAATTTTTGTTATCACAAATTTAGCGAAAAGATTAATAACCTGAATTCGGTTAATCTTGTTTTCACAGAACGCATAGAATACCTCATCTTTTTGCCATAAATTTCCCGAAATCTCCTCGTAATATCTCGATATTACTCGAAAATTTCATAAAATTTCTAATCAAAAATAAAGAAAGCTGTGGTCAACCCTATGTGGTGATGGTTTACCTGTTAACATACAATTTCCGGGTTCTTTTTTAACATTTAGTGGAATACACCTTATAGTAGCTTTGGTTAATTCTTTTATTTTCTCTTCCGTTTCTGCGGTACCATCGTAGTGTGCAGAAACAAATCCGCCTTTTTCATTCAGCACTTTTTTAAAGTCATCAAAATTATCTACAGCGGTAATGTGAGTATCTCTAAATTCCTTAGCTTTTTGCAGCAAATTATCCTGAATTTCTTGTAACAGATTTTCAATCTTGTTTACTAACTTGTCAAGTGCTACAGTTTCTTTAGTCAGTAAATCCCGTCTTGCCAATTCCACAGTATTGTTTTTTAAATCTCTAGGGCCAATGGCTATCCTCAGCGGCACACCTTTAAGTTCGTATTCCGCAAATTTCCATCCCGGTTTGTGAGTATCTCTATCGTCATATTTTACAGAAATGCCGTGGTTTTTTAAGGTTTTGATTATTGGTTCAACTTTTTTAGAAATTTCCTGCAATTGTGCTTCTCCTTTATATATGGGCACAATTACCACCTGAATAGGAGCCAATTTGGGTGGTAACACCAAGCCGTTATCATCTGAATGAGTCATAATTAAGGCCCCCATCAACCGGGTAGAAACACCCCAAGAGGTAGCCCAGACGTATTCTAGTTTACCTTCTTTGCTAGTAAATTGAACATCAAAAGCCTTGGCAAAATTCTGGCCTAAAAAATGTGAAGTTCCCGCTTGTAAAGCTTTGCCATCTTGCATAAGAGCCTCAATAGTATAAGTTTCTAATGCACCGGCAAATCGTTCGTTTTCGGTTTTAGTTCCCATAATTACCGGCATAGCCATAAAATCTTTAGCAAAAGTAGCATAGACCCGATGCATTTGTTCGGCTTCGGCAATAGCTTCTTCTTTAGTAGCATGAGCGGTGTGGCCCTCTTGCCATAAAAATTCTGCCGTGCGTAAAAATAAACGGGTTCGCATTTCCCATCGCACCACATTGGCCCATTGGTTTACCAATATAGGTAAATCCCGATAAGATTGTATCCATTTTCGATATGTGTCCCAAATAATAGTCTCGGAAGTAGGCCTTACGATAAGTTCTTCTTCCAGTTTAGCATCATCATCCACAATTATTTCGCCATTTTTATCATTTTTTAGCCGATAATGCGTAACTACGGCACATTCTTTGGCAAAACCTTCTACATGGCTGGCCTCTTTGTTAAAATAGGATTTAGGAATAAATAACGGGAAATACGCATTCTCATGCCCTGTTTCTTTAAACATGGCATCTAATGCAGCTTGCATTTTTTCCCAAATGGCAAAACCATAGGGTTTTATTACCATAGAACCCCTTACACCACTATTTTCGGCTAAATCAGCTTTTATGACTAATTCATTGTACCATTTAGAATAATCTTCACTTCGTTTCGTTAACTTTTTACTCATATATTGGGTTTTGGCATAAATATTGTAATAATAACAATACAAAATTTTATTGGTGCAAAACTAATTATATTTTGTAATTTAATGCAATTAATTTTACACAAGATGAAATACACGAAACACATACCTAAAAAAATGGCCTATATAGCAGTGACTTTAATCACCTTTATAGGCTTAACTTCTTGTGCTACTTACCAAAATACGGCTTATGAAGATGACGGTATTTACGCAAAAGAACAACCGGCTCCTACAGTTGTTGAAGCAGAACCTGCCCCTAAAAGCACTAAATATCAGGAGTATTTTAAGCGGGGAGCAGAATATTATGACCAAATTAGCCAGGAGGATGTTACTACCGAGATTGATTCTATAGTTTATGATGATGATTTGGAATTATACACTAAGGAATATTATCCTGAAGAAAATTATATAGACAGTAATACGCCTTGGGAATATACCAATGATGTTACCATTAATGTTTATGGCAACAGTTGGGGTTATCGGCCATTTTTTGGCATAGGTTTTTACCCAAGTTGGTATTACGGCTACAGCTCTCCATATTACTATAATCCCTGGTATACCGGTTGGTATGATGGATATTTCAATCCTTATTATTACGGATATGGCTATTATTCACCATGGTATTACAGGCCTTATTACAGGCATTACTACCCATATTACAGGCCTTATTATGGTGGTTATTATAACAATTATCGTTATGATTACGGCAGAAGATATACTAACAACACCCGCTTGGGCAATCGTTCAGCATACAGCAGAAGGTCATCCGCTACCAATGCCGCTACCAGAAGAATTAACGGTGTAAGAACCAGAAGAAATATTGCTTCCCACACCATAAACAACTCTAATGTGTTAAGCAGGCGTTCATCCACTGTAAGGAGAAGTACCGGATTGAATAATCGGAATTCATCTGTACGAAGAAGTAATATCAGGTCTGTCAGAAGAGGTGATAACAACAGATCCATTAGAAGGGGTGATAACACTATAAGAAGAAGCACACCCATAAGGAGAAATTCTACCATAAACCAAAGTGGCACCATTAACAGGAGTTCTAACCGGGGAGTAAGAAGAAGTGGTTCTTTCTCTGGAAGAAGAAATAATACGCCAAGAGAAAATGCGTATATTCAAAAGAATACTTCTAGAAACAATGAAGTTAGAAGAAGGAGTACCAGTACCAATGTTAGAAGAACGCAAGTAAGAAATACCCGGCCTGTAAGTGCAGTGCGAAACAGTAATAAAGCTAAACGTTCCAATACTAACAGTGGTGTGCAAAGAAATGTCCGCTCCGTTAGGCGAACCACTAAAAGTGCTTCCGGAAGGAGCTATAGCAACAGCCCTAACAGAACCTACAACCGAAGAGTTGCTCCCAGAGTAAACAGAAGTAGTTCTGTGCGATCCAACTCACCTGCCAGGTCGTCTATCAGGAGATCATCTTCTAGTTCTTACAATAGGTCTAGCAGCCCGGTTCGATCTTCATCAATGGGAAGGTCAAGCGGTGGCAGCCGATCTTCAGGTAGAAGTTCAGGGGCAAGAAGGCACTAATGTATTTTCAAAAAATTTAACGGAATAAGATGAGCATAAACAAATTTCATCATTTCACCAACTGATAATGATTAAGTTGTTATGCAAAACAAAAGGTTCACAAACACAACAATTTAAATCTAAATAATGGTAAATAATGCCTAAAATTGAAAGTTCATGAGCACATATTTAGCAAACAACAATTTTATGAATAATGTGCAGAAATTTTTAGCTTATTCATTCTCAGTTTTATAATTTATTTATCATCAATTAATTGCTAAAATATAAAAGTATGAAAAAATTATTCTTAATAGGAGGACTATTGGTCTCTACCCTAATTAATGCCCAAAGTATAGGCTACGGAGATGCTGCCGTTTTGTTCGGAACCGAAGAAATAAATGGTACGTCAAGATTTAATGCCATGAGTGGAGCTTTTGGCTCCCTTGGCGGAGATTTATCTGCGGGTGATATTAATCCGGCTGGCTTGGCAGTGTTTTCCAATTCGGAGGCGGCATTTACAATTGGCTTTAGAAATACGAATTTGTCAACCAGTTATTACGGTACCAATACAGATAATAATGATGATTATTTAACCTTTGCCCAGGCCGGCGGTGTATTAGTTTTTGGCTCCCCTAAACAGGATAATTGGAATAAATTTGCCTTAGGATTTAATTATTCTTTAGTAAAAGATTTTGAGAATAATTACAATATCAATGGTAATAGCGGAATTTCCGATTTTAATAGCGACCCATTTCTAAATAACGATAATAACCCCAATAATGATGTCTTTTACGAAAATGTTAACAATCAGTTTTTTGGAAATTTTACCAAGGGCGAAAACAGTAAATTCACCCTTTCGTTTGCCGCTAAATACAATGAAAATCTTAGCTTAGGAGTATCGTTGATATCGCATAGAATAGATTTTTATCAAAGAGCCTTATTTGAAGAATCTAACAATGATGGTAACGGAAATTTGCTTGATGCATCTTTACTGCACGAATTAAGCACCTATGGTAGTGGAGCAGGGTTAAATTTCGGGTTAATTGCAAAACCCATTTACGAATTGCGAATTGGATTAGCCGTTCAAACTCCTATATGGTATAATCTAACCGATGAGTTTGCTAATGATTTGGAGATTAAAGTAAGTAATAACTCTCAATTATACAGGGAAACGTCAGATGTAAAAATATTTGATTACAACTTAAAAACACCGGCTAAAGCTACTGCCAGTATTGCTTACTTATTTGGATCTGATGGCTTGATTAGTCTGGATTATACTTACAAGAATACAAAAAACACCAAATTAAAGCCCGGTAATGAATTTGTTAAAGAGAATGACTTCCTGAGTGCTAATCTAAAAAACTCCTCTGCTGTACGAGTTGGTGCAGAATGGCGTATAGGAAAAATGATGAGCCTTAGAGGTGGTTTTCACTACATAGAAAGCCCTTACAAAGATGCTGTTGACTCAGATCATATTAAAGGTTTTTCTGTGGGTACAGGTTTTAAATTTGGCAGAAACGTTAAATTAGATTTGGCGTATTTAAAATCACAAAAAACAGATATTTATAATTTCACCAATGCTTCCAATGCTGCTGATTTGGATATAAACCATAATAGAATTACAGCTACTTTAGCTTTTAATTTTTAAAGAATACTTTTTTAAGAATTTGTGTAGTTCGGTTTGTATACCATAAGCCTAAGCAGTTTTAGATAATTTTTTTGATTTAGAGTTTTTAGTACTGTGAGAAATGCCTGCATTTTTTTGATAAATGGAGGCATTTCTTTTATATTCGTGTAATGAGCTTAGAACTCATCTCAACTTTTTCTATTTACTAAAAAATAGCTCAAATATGTTTATCCATCGGCATCCTTATCCGCCTTTTATTCCTAAAAATGCGGAAAAACTAATTATTGGCACCTTACCTCCACCACGTTTTTCTGTTGGAGAATTACGTGCAAATGATGTAGATTTCTGCTATGGTAGCAGCGATGGGCAATTGTGGGTAATATTAGATAAAATCTTCAACCTCAATCTTACTTACAAAAACACTCCGATTGCAGTAACCGAGAGAAAAAAATTTCTCATAGAAAACAAAATAGGCATTTGCGATATGGTAGAAAGTTGTAAAAGAGAAAAACCAGATGCCACTGATTTGGGTATGAAAGATGTAAAAATGCGAAATCTAATCGGTTTTTTAAAAAAATACTCATCCATTAATACCCTTCTGTTTACCGGTGGTTTGACCAAAAACGGCCCGGGATATTTTTTTAAAAAGCATCTACAAGAAAATGGCTTAAAATGGACATTGACAGACAACAACACTCCAAAAATCCACCAATTTGAGTTAGATTCCCGGCAGATTAAGGCAGTTTCACTTACCGCTCCATCCGGTTCTGCTAATAGAGCAGTGGGAAGCTTTGCAGATTATAAATTGCTTAAACAACAAAATTCAGAATTTACCACCATTGATTACAGGGTGATGCAGTATAAACGGTTTTTTAAGGCGTAAAAAATTAACTTCCTCAATTCCACAATCCTAATTCTCAACTTATGAAGTGGTTTTTACATTTCCAAAGCCTTTTTCGCATTCCCATCCATCAATATCTCCACGGGGTTTTCCAAGGCTTCTTTTACAGCTACTAAAAACCCAACGGATTCCCGGCCGTCTATAATTCTATGATCATAGGACATTGCAACATACATTATGGGCCTAATGGTTACCGCATTATCTATAGCTACCGGGCGGTTTACAATATTGTGCATACCCAGAATAGCACTCTGCGGTGGATTAATAATGGGTGTGGAAAGCATAGAACCAAAGACCCCACCATTGGTAATGGTAAAGGTTCCACCGGTCATTTCATCTATGGTTATTTCCCCATCTCTAGCACGGGTGGCTAATCGTTTTACTTCGGCTTCTATACCTCTAAAAGTCAAATTTTCGGCATTTCGGATTACCGGCACCATCAATCCTTTGGGCCCGGAAACGGCTATGGAAATATCTTGAAAATCATATGATACTTTGTAGTCGTCATCAATCATAGAATTGACTTCCGGATACATTTGTAAGGCACGTACCACTGCTTTGGTAAAGAAACTCATAAACCCTAAGCTTACACCGTGTTTCTCTTTAAAGGCTTCTTTGTATTGTTTTCTAAGCTCAAAAATAGGGTGCATATCTACTTCGTTAAAAGTAGTAAGCATAGCGGTTTCGTTTTTAACGGACACCAATCTTTCGGATACTTTTCTGCGAAGCATAGATAATTTCTTTCGCTCCGATCCGCGAGAACCACCAGAGGTAGGCGTCCCCATACTTGGCACAGCTTTTACGGCATCGTCTTTTGTAATACGGCCACCTTTTCCTGTGCCTTTTACGGTTTTGGCATCTATATTTTTTTCGGCCAGTATTTTTTTTGCCGCCGGAGATGCTACCCCGGAAAATTTGGGTTCAGGTTCCTTTGCAGGAACTTTGGGTGCATCTTTTTTAGCTTCGGTTTCTTCTTTGTCTTCTTTTGGCAAACTCCCCTTTTTATCTGCCGGTTTTTTGGCATCCATATCTATCAGGCAAACCACATCGCCTACTGCTACGGCATCGCCTTCTTCGGCCTTTAAGGTAATAACACCGCTTTCTTCTGCAGGTAATTCAAGTGTAGCTTTATCAGAATCTACTTCGGCTATGGCTTGGTCTTTTTCCACGTAATCACCATCTTCTACCAGCCAAGTGGCAATTTCTACTTCGGTAATGGACTCTCCCGGAGAAGGGACTCTCATTTCTAAAATCATAAGTATCTAAATTATTAATAGTCAAGTTACAAATTCCATTCAAAAATAGTGGAATTTTGGATTATTTTATGTTTTTTACAAAATCTTCTTTTACGGGTATGTAATCTGTTTTTATCTTATCATTTACTAAAATCTTATCAAAATACAATTTTGCTCCGGTGGCCTGAAAAAAATCAGCTACATTTTGCAACTGTAAATGTAAGTGTGGCTCAGTAGAATTTCCGGAATTACCACACTTTGCTATTGTCTGGCCTTGTTTTACAAATTCACCTTCTTTTACTTTAATGGAACCTTGTTTTAGATGAGCAAACAATATATATTCCTTTTTTTTGGTTTCTAACACAATGGTATTACCGGTTAACTGCTTTGGGTTAAGTTCGCCGGGAATATTAT
>PDQE01000027.1 GCA_002747735.1 Flavobacteriales bacterium
TTTTTGCCGGCATAATTCATAAAAATATCTTCTAAGTCTTTGATTTTCTGCTGATTTAACTCTTCAATATTTAATTGCAGCGTAAGCTTCTTAGCAAATTTCTCCAATACATCTTGTAACAATTGCATTTGGTTAAACTGTATTCTTACGTCGCCTTCCCGCCAACCTTTCCGCACAGATATTTTTATATGCAAAAAAGCATTGGGTATCAATAGATGTTTATACTTTAAATACTCTTCTCCAAAAATTCTAAATTCATGGGCTTCTGAATAGTCTTCTATAAAGAATGCTGCCCAGCCTTTACCGTTTTTTGAAATTCTATGCTGCACAGAAGTCACTATTCCGGCAATAGTAAGGTCTTTGTCTATTAATTGTTGTTCATTCTGAAATACTTTTATAGGAGCATTACAAAAGAATTTGAGTTCGGTTTTATAATCATCAAGCGGGTGGCCGGATATATACATTCCTATGACTTCTTTTTCTCTGGCTAATTTTTCCATGATACCCCATTCTTCACAATCGGGAATTCTGGGTTCTTCAAATTGTACTTCTGAGCTTTCGCCAAAGAGCGATACCTGTGCCGCATTTTTATTTTCCTGATATTTGTTCCCAAACCTGATGGCTCGTTCTATAAAAGTTTGCCCCCTATCATCTAAGCTAAAATATTGTGCCCGATGCGTATTTTGAAAAGAGTCAAAAGCCCCGGCCAATACCAGGCCGTCAAAGGCTTTTTTATTAGCCGAACGCAAATCAACCCGCTTTGCCAAATCAAAAATAGAACTGTAATTGCCGTTTTCTTTTCGTTCTCTTACTATGGCTTCCACGGCACTAGCTCCCACCCCTTTTATAGCACCCATACCAAAACGGATAGCCCCCTCTTTGTTTACAGCAAATTTGTAAAAAGATTCATTGATATCCGGACTCAAGACTTTTATACCCATCCGCCGACATTCATCCATAAAAAAGGACACTTGTTTAATATCATTCATATTATTAGACAGCACTGCCGCCATATATTCTGCGGGATAATGTGCCTTTAAGTAAGCCGTTTGATAAGCCACATAGGCATAACAAGTAGAATGCGACTTATTAAATGCGTAAGCTGCAAAGGCTTCCCAGTCTTTCCAGATTTTATGGAGAATTTCTTCATTGTGGCCATTGGCTTTTCCACCTTCTATAAATTTAGGTTTTAATTTTTCCAAAAGGGCAAATATCTTTTTACCCATGGCTTTTCTGAGTACATCTGCTTCGCCTTTTGTAAAATTGGCCAATTTCTGCGATAGCAACATCACTTGTTCCTGATATACCGTAACACCGTAAGTTTCTGCCAAAATCTCTTCCATTTCCGGCAGGTCGTATTCAATAGCTTCTAAACCGTGCTTACGCTGGATAAACAACGGTATGTATTCCATTGGCCCGGGGCGGTACAAGGCATTCATCGCAATTAAATCTGCAAATTCCGTAGGCCTTAGATGCTTCATGTGCTTTTGCATTCCAAGCGATTCGTATTGGAAAATACCCACAGTCTCGCCACATTGGAAAAGTTCATAGGTTTTTACATCATCTAAGGGAAACTCATCGGGAATGAGTTCTTTTCCATGCAAAGCCTTGATGATTTTACAGGTATCTTTAATTAATGTTAACGTTTTTAATCCTAAAAAATCCATTTTAAGCAAACCGGCATCTTCTACTACACTATTGTCAAATTGGGTAACGTACAAATCAGAATCTTTTGCTGTTGAAACCGGTATAAGGTTGGTAATATCTTCGGGTGTAATAATTACCCCGCAGGCATGGGTTCCGGTATTTCTAACAGAGCCTTCTATGGCCAATGCCTGTACTATAGTTTGAGCTTCTACATCTTGGCCTTCGGCTAAATTTCGCAGTTCGTTTACCCGCAATTTTTCGTCATTTCGCATAGCCTCTATTTTAGATATGCTCTTTTCGTCATCGCCAAAAATGGTTTTTAGTTTGGTATTGGGTACCAACTTTGCAATCCTATCAGCATCCGGCAAAGGTAAATCCAGTACTCTGGCGGTATCTCGAATAGCGGATTTGGCAGCCATAGTACCGTAGGTAATAATTTGTGCCACTTGATTAGCCCCGTATTTATCAATTACATAATCAATTACTTTTTGTCTGCCGTCATCATCAAAATCAATATCAATATCAGGTAATGAAACCCTATCCGGATTTAAAAACCGCTCAAAAAGTAAATCGTATTCAATGGGATCTATATTTGTTATTCCCAGACAGTAAGCCACAGCGGAACCCGCGGCGGAACCCCTGCCCGGCCCTACGGAAACACCCATCTTTCTAGCCTCGGCAATAAAATCCTGAACAATGAGAAAATATCCCGGATAACCTGTTTTTTCTATTACCGAAAGTTCAAAATCTAACCGAGCTATAGTTTCTTTATTAGGTTCACCATACCGCTCTTTTGCCCCTTTTAAAGTCAAGTGCTTTAAATAAGCATTTTCCCCTCGTTTACCGCCATCTTCTTCATCTTTTGAGTCTTTAAACTCGGCAGGTATCTCAAATTTAGGCAACAGTACATTCCGCTGCAAAGCGTAAACTTCTATCTTATCTATCAGTTCTGAAATATTGGCAATAGCTTCCGGAATGTCCTTAAATAACTGCTTCATTTCGTCTTGAGACTTAAAATAGTACTCTTCATTAGGCAAACCATATCTGTAACCTCTGCCTTTTCCTTTGGGTGTTGCTAATTTTTCGCCATCTTTTACACACAATAAAATATCATGCGACTCTGCATCTTTTTTATTAATGTAATAGGTGTTATTGGTAGCTATAAGTTTTACGTTGTGTTTTTTAGAAAATTCTAATAAAACTTTATTGATATATTTTTCATTTTCCTGATGGTGGTCATTCATTTCCAGATAAAAATCATCGCCAAAAACTTCTTTCCACCACAGCAATGCCTCTTCAGCTTGATTTTCGCCAACATTTAATATTTTTGAAGGAATTTCGCCATAAATATTTCCGCTAAGAGCGATGATATCTCCGGCGTATTGTTCAATAATTTTTTTATCAATACGCGGTACATAATAAAATCCGTTAATGTAAGCGATAGAAGACATTTTGGCCAAATTGTGGTATCCTCTTTTGTTTTTTGCCAATAGTACCACCTGATAGCCATTGTCTTTAACCGATTTATTGGTATGATTTTCACAGACAAAAAATTCACAACCTACAATGGGCTTAATTTTTATTTCTGACTCTGTATTGTATTTTAGGGCCTCTTTTACAAAATAAAATGCCCCCATCATATTTCCCGTATCAGTAATGGCTACTGCCGGCATGTTGTCATTTACAGCGGCCGAAACAAGGTCTTCAACACTACTGGTAGATTGTAAAATAGAAAACTGAGAATGGTTGTGCAAATGACAAAACGAATAGTCTTCTAATTTAAAACTTTGTTCCGATGTTACTTTTCCTATTTTTTCACCCAGTTCTTCAGCGATTTTTGCACTGGCTTTTTTAAGGTTAATATGCTCTAAACCAATAGACTGAACAGGTTCCGGATATTTTTCCTTAAAAGACTTAAAATAATCTGGTGTTACATCCAACTCAGCGGCGGAGTACGCTTCAAGTCTAATTAATTCAAAGAAACAACGTGTAGTAGCTTCCACATCTGCAGTAGCATTATGTGCTTCATCAAATGGGATGTCAAAAAGGTAAAAATGCAGTTCTGTAAGGGTAGGTAGTTTAAATTTTCCACCCCGGCCACCGGGAATTTGACATAATGCCGCAGTTTTTTCCGTACAGGTGTCCAGTATCGGTAAATCGTTAAGTTTAGTTTCCACACCTTGCCGATAAAACTCACATCCCATTATATTAAGGTCAAAATCTATATTCTGGCCTACTACATAATCTGTTTTTTCAAGGGCCTGATTAAATTGTTGTAACACCTCATCTAATGGTTCTCCTTTTTCCTGAGCCAAACGTGTAGAAATGCCGTGAATTTGTTCGGCATCATAGGGGATATTAAACCCATCCGGCCGGATTAAAAAAGACTTAACTTCTACAAGTTCACCCATTTTATCGTGTAGTTGCCAGGCTATTTGAACACATCTGGGCCAGTTGTCCGTATCGGAAATCGGAGCTTTGAAATTTTTAGGTAAACCGGTGGTTTCGGTATCAAAAATAAGGTACATATTCTATTGGTTTAGGATAGCAATTTTTTGGAAATTTAAAATTACAATTTTATTGGCCGTAATGAATATTTGAAACGAATATTTATTAACATAACATCCACTTACCAATCCTTTGAAGCCTAATTTTTACAACCGTTAATCCGCAAGAAGTAAATAATATTTTTATCTTAGTACTTTGTTTATTACAACATTTTTTCCGTAGCAAAACAGTACTAAATTCCAAAACTCCAGACTTATATCATGCAGAAATTTGCCTTTACCTTATCTATTATCTGTTCAACCCTTTTTACTTTTTCCCAATCCATTGTTAAAAATGTGCCTTTTACCAATATTGGCCCTGCGGTAATGAGTGGGCGGGTAGTAGATATTGACGTAAATCCTAACCAACCCACAGAATTTTATGTAGCTTATGCCTCAGGCGGATTGTGGTACACCAATAATAACGGTACTTCGTTTACGCCGGTAACGGAAAATGCACCTACTCAAAACATAGGTGATATTGCTGTTGACTGGAATTCCGGCACTATTTACATTGGCACCGGAGAAAGTAATTCTTCACGGTCTTCCTATGCCGGCATAGGAATTTTAAAAAGCACCAACAAGGGAGAAACATGGGAAAATACAGGCCTGCGGGATTCACACCATATCGGAAGAATTGCAATTGACAAAAACAATTCTGATAATATAGTAGCAAGCGTTATTGGCCATTTATATACGCCTAATGAAGAACGTGGCATTTACAAGTCTGTTGACGGCGGAAAAACCTGGAAAAAAACGCTGTATATTAATGAAAATACCGGTGTAATAGACATAGCTGTATCTCCCACTAATCCTGATATTATGTATGCTGCGGCTTGGGAGCGGATACGAAAGGCATGGGATTTTAAAGGTTCAGGGATAAATTCCGGAATCTATAAAAGTACGGATGCAGGCAACACTTGGAAAAAAATTGCCAAAAAAGGCAGTGGTTTCCCCAATAATGAAGGAGTAGGCCGAATTGGACTGGCAGCTTTTAACGATAATATTATTTATGCCTTATTAGACAATCAAAACCGCAGGCCAAAAGAGAAAAAAGAAAAAACCGATGCCTTAGACAAAGAAGACTTTGAAGGAATGAGCAATGAAACGTTTTTGGCTTTGGACGATAAAAAGCTAGATGAGTACCTAAAAAACAACGACTTTCCTGAAAAATATAACGCAGAAAAAGTTAAGGCTATGGTGCAAAAAACCGAACTAAAACCTATTGCCCTAAAAAACTATCTAATGGATGCTAATACACTACTCCTTGAAACTCCGGTGATAGGAGCCGAAGTTTATAAATCTGTTGATGGCGGCGAGACCTGGCAAAAAACTCACAAGGATTATTTAGACGGCATGTACAGCTCTTACGGGTATTATTTTGGCACTATAGCGGTAAACACCTCAAACGAAAATAAAATCTACATAGGTGGTGTGCCTTTATTGCGTTCTGATGATAGTGGCAAAAACTTTATTTCCATAGGTAAAGAAAATGTTCATTCAGACCATCAGGCCCTGTGGATTAATCCCGATTTAAAAGGCCATATAATAGACGGGAATGACGGTGGGGTAAACATTACTTATGACGATGGCGAAAATTGGATAAAAAACAACAGTCCGGCCGTAGGGCAATACTACGCCATAGCGGTGGACAATAAAAAACCGTATAATGTTTTTGGCGGCTTCCAAGACAACGGTGTCTGGTACGGCCCCAGTGACTATGAGGCCTCTTCAAAATGGCACAGTTCAGGGCAATATCCTTATAAAAGAATTGGTGGTGGCGATGGCATGCAGGTACAAATAGATAGCAGGAACAACAATATTATTTATAGCGGTTCGCAATTTGGCTATTATTTCAGATTGAATCTGGAAACCGATGAGCAATTGTCCATCCATCCAAAACACGATTTAGGCGATGCACCCTACAGATACAATTGGCAAACACCCATTTTACTGTCTCCGCACAATCAGGATATTTTATACATGGGTGCAAATAAATTGCTGCGTTCTATGGACAAAGGCAAAACTTTTGAGGAAATTTCCAAAAATTTAACTACCGGCGGTAAAAAGGGTAATGTTCCTTATGGTACTTTAACTACCATTTCCGAAAGCCCTTTTAAATTTGGACTAATTTACACCGGCAGTGATGACGGGCTAATTTACCGAACCGAGGACGGCGGTTACAGTTGGAAAGAACTGTCTGCTAATCTGCCAAAGGGCTTATGGGTATCACGAATTATTGCTTCTAAACATAATAAAAACAGAGTGTACGTAACTTTAAACGGTTATCGTGATGATAATTTTAAACCCTATGTTTATATAAGCAATGATGAAGGCAATACCTGGAAAGCCATAAACAATAACCTCCCTGACTATCCAATAAACGTAATAAAAGAAGACCCCGAAGATGAGAATATCTTGTATTTAGGTAATGATAATGAAGCTTATATAAGTTTTGACCAAGGTGAAAACTGGTATGCCTTTTCAAAAGGCATACCCAGAGTAGCCGTGCATGATTTGGTTATTCAGAAACGCGAAAAAGATTTAGTCATCGGCACACATGGCAGGTCTATTTACAAAGCTCCAATAGGGCCGTTACAACAATATAATAAGATAAAAGACAAACCTATTACACTGTTTAAAATACCAAAAGTAGAACATTCTTCCGATTGGGGCAGCCAAAAGAACAGCTATGTAGAACCTAATGAGCCCAAAATAAATATCTCTTATTTTGTTCCCAATGATGGTGAAGTAAAAATGGAAGTACTGGCAGATAAAAAAAATGTGTTGTATAGCACTACCTTATCCGCTGATGCCGGTTTTAACTATACTGATTACGACCTAACTGTATCTGAAAAAACTTTAAAAAATTACTTTAAAAAGAAAAAAACAAAAGTTAAAAAAGCGGATAATAGCAAGTACTATTTACCTAAAGATAGATATCTTGTAAAGATTTCTATAGGTAAAGAAAGTTCGAGTGGGGAACTAGTGATAGAATAATTAGACTTGGTATTACAACCCAAAATATTTATTAGAACTTTAAATATCAGATGCCGGCATTTGATATTTGTCCTACAGGTCGTTTCGACTAATCAACCTTAGCTAAAACCTTTAAATACAGATTTTCTATTTTTGAAGATGAAACTTTGGTTATGGTAAACTGAAAATTAGCTATCTGTACCACATCATCTTTTTGAGGAATACTTTCAGTGGCATTAGTAATCAGACCGCTTAGGGTTTCGTAGGCATCGTCTTCCGGAAGATGAAGCCCATAGGTTTCATTTATATAATCCACTTCTAACCTAGCCGAAAATTCAAACTCATTATCGTTTATTTTCTTTTCTAACAACATCTGTGAATCGTGTTCGTCTTCTATATCGCCAAATAGTTCTTCAATAATGTCCTCTATGGTTATAATACCTGATGTACCTCCGTATTCATCTATAACTACGGCAATACTTTTTTGTTTTTTTGTAAGCTCATTTAAAATGTTATTTACCATCATGGTTTCCGGCACCACTTCTATAGGCAAAAGTGCTTTTCGTAACGTTTTGGGCATTTTAAACATTTCAAAAGCGTGTATATATCCTATTATGTTATCCAGTGTTTCTTTATACACTATAATTTTTGAAATACCGGTTTCCACAAAACGCTTTCTGACGTTTTCAACGGATTCACTTACTTCTACCGCCACTATATCCGTTCTGGGAATCATCGCCTCTCTGGCACGGACATTATGAAATTCCAGAGCATTTTGAAAAATCTGTATTTCAGCATCTAATTCTTCTTCAGTTTTTTCAACCTGTTCTGAGATAAAATCACCCAATTCCGCTTTTGAAAAAGCCAGTTGGATTTCATCTTTTTCTGTATTAAAAAAGATTCGTAAAATAAAATCAGAAATAAAAATGATAAATCCGGATAACAGATAGAAAACAACATAAAATATATAAGCCGGCACGGCAAATAATATCATGGCCCTATTGGCATAAGTCCTAAAAATAGCTTTGGGCAGAAACTCTGCAGTAATTAAGATAATAAGGGTAGAAATGGAAGTCTGCACCAATAAAATAAGAAAATTATTGGAAAGATATGGCGTTAAATAAGGCATGAGCAGTTCACCCATAAAATAACCGTAAACTACCAGAGCAATGTTATTCCCCACCAGCATGGTGGTAATAAATCTTGACGGATTTTTTGTTAATTTTACCAATACATTGGTTAAAAAATGCCCTTTTTTCTTTTCCAGTTCTATAAAGAGCTTGTTTGAAGACACAAAAGCAATTTCCATACCCGAAAAAAATGCAGAAAGGAGAATGGATACAATGACTATGATTATTTGTAGTTCCAAAACTTAAAAATGTAGTAGATATTTTTTTGTAATAAAAAACGGTTACCGGTTTTCATTATTATTACGAGCTTCAATTTTTTTTCTGTAATGCCTTTTAAAAAAATACATAAAAAATGCCAATATGGAAAAGCCTATAAGCAAATAGGCGGTCTGTCTTTCAGCGGTTTTGTTAAATCTATAAATACCATCTGCTAACATTACGATACCAATAATAAGATACCCGTATTCAAAAAACCTTCTCAATGACTTCATTTTTTGTTTTTATAAATGTTTATACGTTATATTAAGGGAATAATTAGAATAAATGTAAATATTATCGGCTAAAAACACTTTTATAATTCTTCACTGTTTGCATTTTCACTTAAGTATAAAATACCGCTAAAATCTTTCATTACCACTTTGCTTAAATCTTCTTTAGATTCAAAACCTTTACCTTTTAAGCTATCGGTTTGTGTGTACAATTTAAACGGTTTTTCGGTATAAATATAATGGGTTTTTTGGTCCCAAAACAATTGTTCTGTCAACAATTTACTCTTTTCTTTATAATTGGTAACTACTACATTGCCGTTTACTTCAGAAATTCCGGTTTTACTAAAAGTGGTAGCATAGTCTGCGGTAAGGGTAATACTATCATTTTCCTTAGTATATGTAGTAATCTCAATGCCTTTTGGAAATTCCTGATAGGGATGATTTTCCCTATTTGCAAAATCATTTAAAACAGGAGCAATGAGTTTAGTCTGTACCCTGCCGGAATCTGTGTGAATGAGGTAAACGTTTTTGGCCTCACCAATGGGAAGGTTCTTTTCTGCCAGAAAGTCCTGAACTTCTTTAGTGGTATTTCCACATGAAAAAAATAGTGCTGTCAAAAATATAACAGCACTATTTTTAATATGATTTTCTAACAATATTTTCATTTAATAGTTTATGGAATCCGCACCGTCTCACCTATCCAGCAACCTACTTTATAAGGTGTACCAGATTGTTTTCCTTCCTGGAAAATGAGTTTTGTAGAAGGTGCATTATTCATATATCCCCTCATCGCCCTTTTAGCTTTGGAAGCTACACTAGGGTCAACTTTTGCAGCCATAGCAGCTTTATTAGCAGCAGCCACATAGACCATACGCTTGCTAAATTCGTCTGTACCGCAGCTATTGGCACTGCTACCATAAAGGTTTGCTATAAGTAAATAAGCATCCCCTAAACTCGACTGATATTTTAAAGCCTTATAGGCATAGTTCCTTGCCTGAGATTTACTCTTATGCCGCATAGTGTAGGCAATTCTAAGTAAAAGTTTTGCTTTCTTATATGGATCTGTCTCTAAATCCACAGCTTTATCACGCATCTTCAGAGCTTTACTACTTTCTCCTCTGTCTTCAAGTATTTTTGCATAGAATACGTAAGCCCCTGCTGATGGTTCTGCCTTTACCCATGCTTCTGTCATTTTAGGATATAAATCTGTATCGGTACATTCCTTATTAAACAGTCTGGACACAGCTCGTTTTAACCATTTGGGATCTGTTTTGTTAGCTTCAAAATTCTTTTCATAAAGCGGAATTAGTCTTTCACAGGTAGCTACATCACTAATTATTTGATCTAAAACAGGCTCTACCTGACCCAGTCCTTTTAAATTAATAGCATTATTTTTTTGCTTTCTTTTTTCTTTAGAGGTTAATGATTTTCCTAATGAGTCTTTCTCATTAATCTTATCCAACTCTGCGGTAAGTTTTTCAATTTTGTCATTTACACCGTCCACTGCATCATCATAAGTATCAAAAATTAACTGTACGTTTGTATCCTTATTTCTATTGGTAACTTCTTGGAAATATTTGGCTATATTTTTAATGCTCATCCCGGTAGGGTCTGCTTTAAAGGCTTTGTCCAGTTTATCAAAAATTTTGTTCTTATCTCCGTTACGTTCTTCTAATGAGATAGCCCAGTCACTATATACTTTTCCTAAATTCTTTGGATAATTTTGTATTCTTTTTTCATAAATATCATCTATGAGCTTACCCGCGGCTTCTTTTTCTCCTGCAGCAGCATTTTTATATTTATAGTCGGCAATTTTAAGGCCATCACTATAAATTACCATAGAGGCTTTGGGGCAATTTTCAAAAGTCCACTTCCAGTTTTCATAGGCACCATCATAGTTTTTTGCCTTTACACTTTCGTGAAATAAGGATAGCTTTTGCTTACACATATCCGGTTGCGACCCGTAATCTTGAGCCATAACAGCACTCATTCCGGTTATAAGAAACAAGCTCATAATCAATTTTGTAATACTTCTTTTCATCTTGTTGGTTATTTGTTAAACGCTATTTAATTTATTGTTCTTTTTCTAAACCACTTATCACTAAGGGTTAAACTGAGGCGAAAGTTAATATAATTTTCTTTAATAAGCGAATTTTTTAATTTTCCTCTTTTTCCAAATTCAATTCCTGCGTTTAAATTAGACAATTGTTTACTTATCGGCAATCCTACTCCAAAAGATATGCCAAACTCATTAATGGCATTGCCGTTAACTTCTAACCCAGTGCTTGAAAAGTGTGCTCCTGCCATATAAGTTACTCTTTTCCAGTAACTTGTTATGGAGTTTATATCCGGAAGGTAATATCCGCCAAAACCGAGGTAATTACTTTTAATGTACTTAATATTTTTATTTTTTGTAAGTACTTCATTTGAATATTGTAAATTATCCCGAAAACTGTATTCTATTCCGGCATACCATTTATTTTCTTTTCCTATACCGGCTCCCAGTTGGGTATTTAAAGGTTTTGTTACGGTAGATCTAAAACTATTATTTACAACGGTGTCTCTTGGGATTTCCACTTCATCATCCCTACTATATAAAGAATACAAAAGCTCATCACCTTCTGTAGAAAGATTATTTTGGAAGGTTATTGCTGCTCCGGCTTTTAAGGTAAGATTTTTATCTAAATTTTTATGATATTGCAGGCCGGCCTTAGTTGAAAATCCGGTTATAGTAGCTTCTGTTTTATGCATAGTGGCCAACTGAACTCCCAATTTTCTGTTCAAAAGCCGGTTCTTTATATTCCCAAAGACGTAAGCCGCTTCTATACCAAGGCTTAGATTAAATGGCAACCTATATCCCAAACCCATAAAAACCCTATTAGTACCTCCTTCACCATGAAAATCATTAAGTTCAATAAGCTCACCTTCGTTATTTTTAAATTGTTCCTGTAAAGAATAACCCACTGCGGTGTTTGATTGTATCCCCAGAGATAATCCTGTTCTACGTGCCAGTGGAATACCCAATGCAAAGTAAGACAAAGCTGTAGATGAGGCTGAGCCTGCCTTGGTGCCATCGTTAATTCTTATGCCTTTATATTCACCTGCAATTGTGTAATTGGTCAACTGAAGGTAAGAAAGAGAAGCCGGATTAGAAAAGGTCATCTGATGATTACTGTTAAAAGCAGTTCCTATTCTACCCATTGTAATCTCCTCTGCTGACTTTTGTACCGCTTCGTCTCCGATTCCAAAAAATGAATACGGCGAACTATTGTTCTTTTGAGCGATTATCTGTAAAGAAAAAAGAAATATAAATACTCCTAAAAAGTGTTTAATCATTATTTTGAATTGAATATAAGAATGCTGTTTAAACCTGCTAAAAGAAAATTTGGCTTGGCAAATATGCTACTTTTTAACTTTTTTGCCAAGAAAATAGCATCTCCGCCTGTTAAAACTACTGTTAAATTTCTAAATTCCTGATGATATTGATTAATTATTCCGTCTATTTCTGCACGTAAACCGTTTACAATACCAGAGTGAATAGAACTATCTGTACTGTCTCCAATTAATTGATTATCAAAAGGTTTTAATAAAGGAAGTTTTGCCGTATAGTGATTTACCGCTTTATATCTCATGAATAATCCCGGAGAAATACCGCCTCCTAAATATTCATTTTTTTTATTGAGAAAATCATAAGTGATACAAGTACCGGTATCTATAACTAAAACATTTTTATTTGGATAATGAACCGCTGCTGCACTTACCAGAGCCATCCTATCTACACCCAGCGTAGTAGGTGTTGCGTATTTATTTATAAACGGAACCGGAGTATTGTAATATAAAGTGATAAAATTATCAAACAAAAATTCTTTATTATGTACAGTCACCGTATCGGTTACAGAAGATAGTATGCAATTCTTGAGATTGTATTTCTTTTTATTAAGGGCAACTACCTCCTCTAAATCGGTATCTTTAAATATATTGGTCTCTACAAAGGTTTCCTTGTTAAAAACAGCCGTTTTAACTAAAGAATTACCTATATCTATAATTAAATTCATAATATCTTAAATGCCCGCAAAAGTACGAATTGATTTTTAAAAATATACCAACGTTATATTTTGGGTTATTCAAAGGCTTCTTTTAGATAGGCCAAACACCCCTCTCGATAATAAAAACCTTCTCAATGCCATTAAAATAGACGGATTACGACAGTTTTGTAAAAATAATCAAGACGGGATTAATTTTGCACAAAAATAAAAAATCCGGATACTTACATCCGGATTTTTGGGTGGTGCCTCCAGGAATCGAACCAGGGACACAAGGATTTTCAGTCCTTTGCTCTACCAACTGAGCTAAGGCACCTGTTTAAAAAACGTTTGCAAATATATATGTTAATTTAATATATATCAAATGAAACAAATAATTTTTTACAGGTTTTGCCCAATGCTTGTTAAATGCCTGATTAGATGTTTAAACCATTCTCTAAATTTTCAATTCCAAAGTGATTCTTGTGTGTAAGGGCTGCCTTTTTGCGTCCAGATTTCACCTTTGAGGAACCTGTAATTTCTGTCCAAATTATCTATATCTTTAAGATCGCTTACAGATAATTCCAATTCCTGAGCTTGAAAATTTTGCAAAATTCTATTTGGGTTTACGGATTTTGGTATTACCGAAATCCCCCTATGTAATGCTCCGCTAATCAAAACCTGAGCTGTAGAAACTTTATGGGCATTGGCTATTTTTTTAATCACCGGATCTTCTAAGAGCTTTGGCTCATCATCAACTTTTATCTCTTTAGGCCTGTCACCTGATCCTAAAGGAGCATAAGCAGTAAAATGAATATTATGAGCTTTACAAAAGGTCAATAATTCCCTTTGCTGAAAATACGGATGGCATTCTACCTGATTCATTTCCGGTTTTATACTTGCATTCTCCAGCAAATCTTCTATTTTCTTTATACTAAAATTAGAAACCCCGATATGCCTCACAAGCCCTGCATCTACCAATTTTTCCATCCCTTTCCACGTTTCTAAGACAGGCAGCTTGTCCAATGCTACCATATCCGCTCCAGATTTTGGGTAAAATAGGTCTTTCTTTATAGCTACCGGCCAATGAATAAGATATAAATCAAGATAGTCCAGTTGTAAATCCTTTAATGTCCTGTGCAAGGCCGGCAAAACATCTTTTTTTTCATGTGAGTCGTTCCATAACTTAGATGTTATCCAGAGTTCTTCACGTTTTACTATTCCTTTAGATATACATGCTGCAATGGCCTTACCTATTTCTTTTTCATTACCGTATATATAAGCACAATCTATATGCCTGTACCCTTCTTTTATGGCAAATTTTACCGCTGTATAAACCTCACCCGGCTTAGATTTCCACGTGCCGAGACCCAATTGTGGCATAGTATCGCCGTTTTTAAATGTTAAAGTTTTCATTTTATCTGGTTTATAGTTTTATGTCCGTTGAGTAGTTTAGCAATGTATTACACGCTAAATCATCTTTAAATAAGCCACCTCCTGTTTGGTGAGCTTTCTGTAATTGCCTCTGGATAAATTCTTTTTGGTTAATCCCGCAAAGATAACACGATCCAGTTTTATTACTTTATAGCCAAAATGCTCAAATATTCTTCTTACAATACGGTTTCTGCCAGAGTGGATTTCTATCCCTATTTCCGTTTTGGGTTGGTTTTCAATATAAGAAATATCATCTACATAAACCATTTTTCCATCCAGTTCAAAATTCTGGCTTATCTGATGCAGATGTTGGGCTTCCAATTTTTGGTCTAAACTCAACCTGTAAAGTTTTTTAACATTGTGTTTTGGATGGGTAAGCTTTTTAGCCAATTCGCCATCATTAGTAAATAGTAATAAGCCCGTAGTGTCTCTATCTAGCCTGCCTACAGGATAAATACGTTCTTTACAAGCATTACCTACCAGATGCATCACCGTTTTTCTTCCTCTTTCGTCATCCATGGTAGTAATAAAGTTTTTGGGTTTATTCAACAGCACATAGCGTTTTGGTTCGGGGTTAATCACCACATTGTCAAAACGCACTTCATCAGACGGTTTTACTTTGTAACCCATCTGTGTAATTACTTTGCCATTTACGCTTACACTACCTGTTTTTATATGCATATCTGCTTCTCTGCGAGAACAAATACCTGCATTGGAAATATATTTATTTAGCCGTATTTCGTCTGTTTTTTTAGTTACAGAATGTCTTACCGGCTTTTTTTTATTCTTTGGTTTATTTTTTTCTTTGCCTCCGCTTTTATAAGATTGGTTTTGTCGTCCTCGCGACGATGATTTTTTGTTCATAAATGATAGAATTTTTATTGGCTTAAGCTAATATACTTCTAATAAGTTCATCCTGATTTTTTATTTTTCAGGAAATAGAAAAAGTCAAAATAAGTTTAATATGCAAAGATACGATAATGTGCCGTAATCAGCTTTAAATTATTCGCTTAATAATTACAGATGTATCTAATAATGCCAGGCTAAAAACACCAATGACTATAACAATTTTTAAAATGGTATGTAAGGCCATATAATTTGGTTTTTTATTGGCACTAAATAATAAAACAAGAAAAGGGATTAACATAAGGCCTACCAAATAAAAATAAAACCGCATATAACCTATTTCAGGTGATTTTAACAAGAAATAAATAGGCGGAAAGGTGAAAATAATAATAAACCCAATAAGTATTTTAGTAAATTTTTCACCATACAAAATAGGAATAGTAACAATGCCAGAAACAATATCGCCTTGTATGGTTTCTAAATCTTTTACCAATTCTCGCATGAGCAGAACAAAAAATAAAAAGGCCGTATGTGTAAAAATAAAGGTTGAAAAATTCTTATAATACACAAAAATCACAAAAAAAGGTAAGAGAGATAATGTTACAGCACTAAATAATTTCACCAATGGATAGTGCCTTAGTTTATGTGAATACAACCAGAGTAAAAATATGTAAATGGTAAAAAACAAAGCTGCCCGCCAAGAGACCAAAAAGCTAAAGAGAAATCCCAAGGCATTTAATGTAAAATACAGATACAACTGTGTTTTCTGAGTTATCAGGCTATCTAGTCTTGACTTAAAAGGCCTGTTAATCAAATCTTTTTTTAGATCGTAAAAGTTATTGATAATATATCCACCTGCAATAACACAAGTACTGGCCAGCACAACAAAATATAAATTAACATCTAACAGCACATCTTTTAATGACTTGTCTGAAGCAAAAATAAATATGGAAGCTAAGTATTGGGCAATAACTATGAGTATAATATTATACCCTCTAACTACAGAAAAGAGACTAAGTACCTTGTAATAATACGGGTATTTTTTAGGTTGTTTTTTAGGCGTATTTTTTTCGGCTTCTTTTAGTAAGTCCATAATACTAAGGTATTTATCGTACTTCTAAAACCGATATACTACATCTAATTTATGGTTTTTTAAAATCCTTTTTGCGTTTTCAAAATCTTGAGTAAAACCTAAAATATATCCGCCTCCACCTGAACCGCAAAGCTTTAAATAGTACGCGTTAGTATCTATGCCTTGCTGCCATAAATTATGAAAAGGTTTTGGAATCATGGGTTTAAAATTATCCAATACCACTTTTGATAATTTTTTTACATTGCCCAATAGTGATTTTACATTGCCGTGTAAAAAATCATCTATACAAGCATCTGTATAAGTAGAAAAGTCTTCATTAATCATTTTTCTAAAACCTTCGTTTTTCATTTTATTCATAAAGAGGTTTACCAACGGTTCTGTCTTACCCACTTGCTTAGAGTCTAACAAAAAAACAGCCCCTTTACCTTCTTTTTGAGCAGGAATACCGGCGGGTTCCAAATGGGTTTTAGAGTTGATAAGAATAGGTAAACTAAGGTAACTATTCAACGGATCTAACCCAGAACTACTCCCGTGGAAATAAGACTCCATGGCACCAAAAACACTTTTAAGTTCCAATAATTTTTCACGGGTTAAGTTTTCCATCACAGTAATTTTATCAACTGCATACTTATCATACACAGCCGCTACTAATGCTCCGGAACTTCCAACGCCATAGCCCTGCGGGATACTACTGTCAAAATACAATCCTTTATGGATATCGGCATTAAATTTCTCTAAATAAAAAGATTGAATATTTTTTTCTTCTAAATCGATTAAATATTCATAAAATCCTTTTAAGTTCTCATTAGACGTTTTGGTGTGTTCAGTTTGACTCTCGGGAATTTTTAAGGCTCCTTGATAAGTGTTATAAGGTATAGCCAAACCCTTAGAGTCTTTTATAATCCCGTATTCTCCAAAAAGCAAAATTTTTGCATAAAAAAGTGGTCCCTTCATAGAAGTGTAACTAAATTTTCTTTTAGTGCTGCAAATATACTATTTATTCAGCAATCAGAAATTAGAACGTACAAATTACATGATTAAGTATAAAAAATGGAATTATTTTTTAATGCCGTCATAGTAATACATAATCCACTCACCAATCTTTAGGCCATTTTTATACTTTCCTTCTCCTTTTAGCTTACCGTTTTTGTAATATTCTTTCCATTCTCCGGTTCTTTCTCCATTTTCATATCCGCCCTCCTCATTCTTTTGGGCGTTTTCGTAATATGATATATAAGAACCGTGTATTTTACCGTCTTTATAAAAATATTCACTTTTTAATGACCCGTTTTCATAATAGTTCTTTCTCAAACCATTAGGTTTGTTATTCTTATAATTTACGGTTTGCATAATTTTGCCATTAGGGTGATACCAGGTAACTTCACCTTCAAAGATTTCTTCGTCTTTAGCTGCAGAAAAGGCTTCCATTTGCTTAGTGCCATCCATATAGTAGTCTGTAATCCAGAAACCGTTATCTTTCTTATCAGGGTTTAATCTATAATAAGAGGCTTGTTTTTTGTCTGCCTTAGACCAGTTGGCATCAAACCAAATGGTGTCTTTTTGTGCGGTAATAGCTTGTGGCACAAGTAAAAATAAAGCTATTGTAAGTAGGAATAAATCTTTCATAACCAAAGAATTTTAATATTAATATTCAACAAAACCCATCTAAGTAGCATAAATGCTATACTTATTATATAGTTTTTGTTTTCTTTGGTTAAATGCTGTGAACAAGACAGCCTTGTTGATTCTTTAAAACATTGTCAAAATCATATTTCCAAGGCTCCATTACCCACACTATCACAAATATAATTATTTTTTTGACAAAATGGAAGTAAATGGGCATCAATTAATGATTGCACTTTTATCTTTTCTGCTTCGGGATATAAGACATGCACATTTGCACCGGCATCTAAAGTAAAACAGACAGGTGTTTTTGTGACTCTCCTAAACTCCCAAATGGCATTAATAATAGCCAGTGTATTGGGTTTCATTAATATAAAGTACGGCATACTGGTCATCATCATGGCATGAAGAGATAAGGCCTCTAACTCTACCAGTTGCATAAATATTTCTAAATCACCGGTTTTAATGACTTCCGATAACCTTGTGAGATTATTATTCGCCTGACCAAAACGCTTTGCCGCAAAAGGGTGCTGGTGCATTAAATTATGGCCTATGGTACTGGATACTTGTTTTTGGCCTTGATCAACTAACAAAATAGTATCCTGATAATTGTGAAATACTTTATGGATAGTTTTTGTATATTTTACACCATATAAGTCACTACTGTCGTCAACTGTAGGATGTTTGCCCCAAACTATCAATGGCCCTTCAATGCTTCTGGCCGCACTTCCGGAACCCAACCTTGCCAGAAAGGAAGCTTTTTTATAGAAATATGTACCGGACATTTCCGGATTTAAGGCTTTTTCCAAACTCATAATACACAATGCCAAAGCCGCCATACTACTAGCTGATGAAGCAATGCCACTACTGTGTGGAAAACTGTTTTCTGAAAATATTTGTAAGTGATAATCCTTTAAAAAAGGAACATAAATGATTATCCTATTAAAAAATTGGGCTAATTTTGGCTTAAATGCATCATTTTTTTTACCTTCAAAAGTAAAATCAAAAGTAAAAGTTTCTGATTTTTCCTTTTTGTCAAGATGCACCTTAGTCCGTGTATGGCAATTGTTTAAAGTAAAGCTGATAGAAGCATTTTGTGGAATTTGCGACTCTTGTTTGCCCCAATATTTTACAAGGGCTATGTTGCTGGGGGCTTGCCAACTAAAAGCACCGTTAGTTAATATTTTTGATGTTTTAGATTTATAAATAAAATCTTCTGTTTCCAAAATAATAAATTTGTGCAAAGATAGAATTAATTACTTTTGCTTTTAACGAATTCATCCTGACTTTTTATTTTTAAACAAAAATGAGATAAGATTTATTGAGATAAGGCAATTTTTAAAAGTTTAGACGAGTTCATGGTTATGTGTAAAAAAAGTTCAACAATAAAATAATCGGTTTTGAACAAAAAAATAAAACTTATCTGGGATTTTAGAGGGCCGGATGCAATGCCAACGGCAAAACATCATGCAATACATCTGGAGGAATTTGCAAAAAAAGAAAAACTGGAGTACTACAATGCAGATGCCACACAAATATCTAATTTTTTGGCTATAGCGTATATTCTGGTTAATGAAAAAGACATGATCATTTACAGAGATGCCCTAAAACCACATCGGGCAGAAGTAGGATAGTAAAAGAATTAAAATTTGGAGTTTAGAAATTAAGAGTCTTTTAGCTAAGAGATTACTAATCAGTAGGTTAATAGCTAATTAATAAAACAACCCGATAGCTTTAAAACAACATTTATTCTATTAACCTGAGTTCGATTAATATTGTGACCACAGCTTTCTTTATTTTTGATTAGAAATTTTCGAGTAATATCCAGATATTACGAGGAGATTTCGGGAAATTTATGGCAAAAAGAAGAAAGTCTTAACAAGAAACGTATATAACACCTCATCT
>PDQE01000028.1 GCA_002747735.1 Flavobacteriales bacterium
GGTACTCCCATTACTAAAAACAAATTTTATTCCGCCATAGGGATAGGCATGCTTATTAGAAATGATTATCTGGTTTTTAATGCTTTTCAGTTATCGCTATCTTATTTTCCTACTATGCCGGGACAAGGCCATCATATTTTTAGAGCAAATGCTTTCCAAACACATGATTTTGGATTTCAGAATTTTAATTTAGGTAAGCCAAAGCCTGTATCTTACCGATAGAGGGGTAATACCAAATCTAATATATAATGCTATGTTGGATTTGGGTGTGAATTTTTACTTATACAAGGCAAAAAACGCAGATATAGCCTTAGCTATGGCGAGTATTGGTATAACTTAAAAGAAGACCCTATTCCTTTTTATCCTTTTTTACAACTTTTTTTTCGGCAACCGATTTTTCATAGTCTTCTGATATAATACCTAATCGTCTGGCCCTTTTTTCCCAGTTTTTTCTGGCCAGTTCCTGCATATCAGACTCTACATCACTCTCATCCATAATTTCTAGCCCAAGAAGGGTTTCTACCACATCTTCAATAGTCACTAAGCCACTTATAGAACCATATTCATCCACCACCAATGCCATATGGTTTTTACTTTCTATTAACTGTTCAAACAGCTGTGGTATAGGCAGGGTTCTGTGCACTACAATAATATTTCTTTTAAGTTGCTTTAATTTTTTATCTTTATTATCCAGTGCTACTTCCCTAAAAATTTCATCTTTTAATACCAAACCGGTAATATTATCAGATTTATCGGTGTAAACCGGAATTCTTGAAAATCTAATATTGGAGTTTTTCTGAAAAAACTGATTTACTGTCATCTCCTCATTGGCAATATTCATAACGGTACGCGGTGTCATCACGTCCTTGGCCATAACATCTTTAAAAGTAAGAATGTTTTTGATTATGGTACTTTCGGATTCTTCAAAAACCCCTTCTTCTTCGGCTAAATCAGCCATAGCATGAAATTCTTCACGGCTAAAGATACTTTCGCCATGCCCTTTTTTTCCAATAATTCTGGTAAATAATTGCAGTAACGATAAAATACCGGTATATTTTAGAGCCAACACCATAATCTTAAGGGTTTTGGCCGTAAAATTTGCCAGTTCTTGCCAATAGGTTGCTCCAATGGTTTTTGGGATAATTTCAGAGGCTACCAGAATTAAAATGGTCATTATGGTAGAAACTATCCCCACCATAAGGTCTTCTGTAACGGAAACACCAAAAATGTTTCGCTGTGCAGTACCGTAAAGCTCTGCATAAGCAACCTTAGCCTGCACACCTACTAAAATAGCCCCTACGGTATGAGCAATGGTATTTAGGGTTAAAATAGCAATTAACGGTTTGTCAACATCAGATTTTAATTCTTCCAAAGTAACAGCATAGCCCTTTCCCTCTTTTTTCTTTAGGTTTATAAAAGTAGGGGTAATACTAAGTATAACCGCTTCCAATACCGAGCACAAAAACGAAAAAAAGATAGCAGCTAGTGCATAAAAGATTAACAGCGTCATAAGAATAGTTTACGCTAAGGTATTATAAAATTTTGGGGTATAAAAAAACTGTTTTAAAAGCATCCTCTTAAAACAGTTTTTTTGAGCACATTTTCACTTTATAAAAAGTTTAAAATAAGTGCTTTATATCATTTGTTTAAAATGAATAACTAAGTCCTAACAACCAGAAAGACTGTAATGCATTATCCACATTGTCATAGTTAGCGGCGGGGTCCTGATTAGGATTGTCTTTGTTAAGAGCCCAGTTAAGAGCTTCCTGCTTATTCTGCCTTAAACCAAAGTCAAAGCCCACACCAATTCCTTTCCATAAAGTATAACCGAAAGAGTTGGTCCATGTCCAGTTAGAATAATTAGAACTTTCGTAACTTAAGAAGGCTGACAAGTTAGATTTAAAACTAATAGCTCCCATTTGTCTGGTATAATCTGCGACCAATTTTGTACCCATGGAAGATTCATAAACCGAATTTCCTTCGCTAAATACAAAGTTGTAGTTTAATGGGTGTACCACTACTACTAAATTAGTAATTGGTGTCCATGTAGCACCCACACCAAGGTCTAAATAACCGGGATCATTAAAATTACCGACAGTAGTACGATATTCTCCCAATGCAGAAACTGCTATTTTAGATGTTAATTTGTAACCAAACAATGACGATACTGCAATTGCATCATTGGCTTCACGCCAACTGTCATCATCATTAGGGTCATCCTTATCATCTATTTGCACCCAAGACAAGTTTACATTTCCGGAGTTTTTCCAGAAATACTTTTCACGGTCCAGATTAGCAAAAGCATTTACAACAACACCAATACTACCGGCACTTGAATTGGGATCAGATTTTGAGTACCAATCATTATAACCGGAAAAACTTCCACCTATGGTACCAAAAGCCCCTATTTTCCAACCCGGATATGTATCTATTTGACCTTGTATATCAGCTATTCTTTTTTCGATAGCCGAGATTGAATCTTTTTTAGCAGCTTTTTCTGCTTTTAATTCTTCTAATGTCTGGCCATAAGAAAAACCAACAATAGTTAAAGTAATTAAACTTAAAATTATTTTTTTCATGATTAAAAAATTTTTAGTTTTTAAAATTTAGATTGCAAAGTTATAATTTTTTTAAGATTACAAGCATTAAATCTATAATTAGTTAGTGTATGAAAAATATTTAGCCTCATTTTCCATCCCATGTAAATGACTAAATTGAATATTTTAAAGCCACCTCAATTTTTCTTCTTATATAGCGGTACAGTAGAACAGGCTTCTCCAAACATGATACTTTTGGCTATGGGCATTAATCTCTGAAGAAGCTGAATTTTAGCTGTTTCGGGTATGAATAAGCGGTCACAGCCTTTAATAATTACGGGTTTATTTTTATAATCCTCAACTTCTATTTTATCAATAATATCAGAATAAATTATAAATTCTAATAAAGCTAAATCCCCGGCTACTATTTTTTTGGCATAAGATGCTAAATGAGTAGTTACCAACATATAAGCCCAAGAAGGAACAATAGCCCCGGTGGAACAGGTAAGTGCAATATATTGGCCGCTATATTGCTGCCAATTGTGTGATTTTAGCTGCTGCCTAAAATCTTTTTCCCGCAAAACAAGCCCTTTGTACAGCCATTTTGAGATATCCAGTAATACACGTTTGCCTTTTGGATAGAATTCTTCCAAGTCTATAGTAATTAATTTACTATTGGCTACCCTGTTTATGATTTGATCCGATACCATTTATAAAAATCCTAATTCTAATTTAGCTTCCTCACTCATCATATCCTGCGACCATGGCGGGTCAAAAGTTATTTCCACCTCGGCATTAGTTATTTCATCCAATATTTTTACCTTTTCTTCCACTTCTACCGGAAGAGTTTCGGCTACCGGACAATTGGGTGAAGTAAGGGTCATTAAAATTTTCACCTCTTTGTTTTCATTGACAAACACGTCATAAATGAGCCCTAATTCGTAAATGTCCACTGGTATTTCGGGGTCATAAATAGTTTTTAATATAGTTACTATTTTATCGCCTATTTCTTGTACTTCTGTTTCTGTCATTATATTTTATTTAGAATAAAATTATCTATTGCTTACCGCAAATTTATGCCGCAAAGATAACTAAATGCCTATTGTAATCCAATCTCATCAATCTTCTTCATCGCATTGAAAATCAAATCATAACAACAATGAAAACCAATATCCTGTATCCTTATAAATCTATTTAAAAATTCGTCAAAATTTATGTTTATTCTTTATCATCTGTTTCACCCTTTCCACATCTTCCATTGTATCCACACCAACTGTATCTATTTTGGTAATTGCTACTTTTATCTTATTCCCATTTTCTAACCAGCGATTCTGCTCTAAAGATTCTGCAATCTCCAAAGAAGTCTGTTGCATATTGGCAAAAGTTTTCAGGGCATTGGGTGTAAAGCCATAAAGGCCGATATGTTTGTAAAAAGTGTGTTTTTTAATCCAATCTGACTTTTCCACATCTCTTACAAAAGGAATAATAGATCGGCTAAAATACAGGGCGTTATGATTTTTATCCATTACCACAAATACGCCATTGTTTAAACCATCTTGCTTCTTTAAAGGAATGACCAGTGTAGCCATTTGGGTATCCGCACTTGTAAAACAAGATATTATCAGCCTTAACTGTTCGGGGTCTAACAACGGTTCATCTCCTTGAATATTTATCACTATATCAAAATTCTCATTAGCTTTAGCTTTATACATTTCGTATGCTTCCAAACAACGGTTGGTTCCTGTATTGTGTTTGGTAGAAGTCATTACCACATTACCGCCAAACTCCAGTACAGCTTTTTCAATACGGCTATCGTCTGTGGCCACTACAACATGCTCCAAAGCCTTTTTTGCCTGTTCGTACACTCGTTGAATCATAGGTTTTCCGCAGAGGCCTATCAGGGGTTTACCTTCTAAGCGAGTAGAGCCATAACGTGCGGGGATAATGCCAAGGGTATGCATGATAAAACTGTTTAGAGGCAAATATAAACATTTGTTGCAGACAAAGTTTATTTAGAAAATAGTAGTTGATGGCAGTGGTACAATGGTATGTTTTACCACTGAAAAAATTACAATTTATATCCTTCATAATAAAAAAACATCTTATATTTGCACCCGCTTAATAGTTAGGCATTTTTTATAAATTAATAACCTGGGTCGGGTACCTTAAAATTTAACAAACAATGGCAGTAAAAATCAGATTACAAAGACACGGTAAAAAAGGGAAACCATTCTATTGGATAGTGGCGGCAGATGCCCGCGTAAAAAGAGATGGTAAAATATTGGAAAAACTGGGAACTTACAATCCTAACACCAATCCTGCAACCATAGATATTAATGTGGATAATTCCATAACCTGGCTTGAAAACGGGGCACAGCCTACGCATACCGCAAGGGCAATACTTTCTTACAAAGGTGTATTGTTTAAAAAACATCTGGCAGGTGGCGTTAAAAAAGGTGCTTTTTCTGAAGAAGAAGCCGAAAAGCGTTTTAAAGCTTGGTTAGCTGAGAAAGAAGAAAAAATTAAAGCTAAAGCTAAAAATATTGAAGAAGCGGCTGCTAAAGCAAAAGCTGATGCTTTAAAAGCAGAGAAAGAAATTAACGAAGCCAGAAAAGCAGCGGCTGCACCTCAAGCAGAGGTTGTTAAAGATGCTCCAAAAGCTACCGAAGAAGTAAGTGAAGAGCAAAAAAAACAAACTATAGATGAAGCGGCTGCCGAAGCAGCTAGTGAAGGAGCCAATGAAAAACAAGAAGAGGCTTCAAAAAAAGAGGAATAAAAGATATTCTTAATAATGATATATTAAGCCATGCCATTTGCGTGGCTTTTTTTTTAATTTTTCGTAGAATTTTTTTTACTCGTAACCACGGCTATGACTTTTAAAAAGTGCCTCATCTAAACAAATTTTATCCAATTATATGTAGCATTATAATATATTGGATTTGGTATTATCTCATTTTCGATTAAAAACAAGGAATCAGGATGAGTTCGTAATTATAAAATTAACTATGCAAAAAAAAGATTGTTTCTATTTAGGTAAAATTGTAAGGAAACACAGTTTTAAAGGTGAATTGGTCATAAAATTAGACACCGATGAACCTGAATTATACAGTTCTTTAGATACAGTTTTTCTGGACTTAGGCAACAATCTCATTCCTTTTTTTATAGAAGAAAGTTTACTTCAAAAAGGCAACCAACTCAGGGTGAAGTTTGAAGGCATCAATACTGAAGCAGATGCCGAAACTCTTACAAAAACCGATGTTTATCTGCCATTGAAATTTCTACCTCAACTTACAGGAAATAAATTTTATTATCACGAAGTCATCGGTTTTTTGTTAGAAGATGTAAATTATGGAGAAATTGGCACCATTAATCATATCAATGATCATTCTGCCCAGCATTTATTTGTAGCCAAAAATGATGCCAAGGAAATTCTTATTCCCATAATTAATAATTTTATCAAAAAAGTAGATCGAAAAAATAAAAAAATTATTGTGGAAACTCCGGAAGGCCTAATAAATCTTAACTACGATGAGTAAACCTTTTAGGTGCAAACAATTCACTGTACACCACCATAAATCTGCTATGAAAGTAGGTACAGATAGTTTACTTCTGGGAGCGTGGACATCACTGGACAATAAGCCTGCTAAGATTTTAGATATAGGCACCGGTTGCGGGATTTTGGCATTACAAATGGCTCAGCGTTCTAATGCCTTAACTATAGATGCCATAGAACATGATGCAGAATCTTATGAACAAGCTGTAGAAAATTTTGAAAATTCACCATGGCCGGACAGATTGTTTTGCTATCATTGTACCCTACAAGAATACACTGCGGAAATAGACGAACAATATGATCTAATTATCAGTAATCCGCCTTTTTATACTTCAAACACAATCAGTACGGATAAAAGAAGAACCAACGCCAGAAATACGGTTTCACTATCTTTTAAAACTTTATTGAAAGCCGTACATATTTTATTATCCAAAAACGGTGTTTTTAGCCTTATACTTCCTCATTCAGAAGAAAGCAACTTTATTTTGCTTGCTAAAAATGAAGGCTTTTTTCTACAAAAAATCTGCCGTATAAACGACAAGCCGCAAAGCCCTGTAAAAAGAAGTTTAATGATTTTTGGATTTGAATGTAAAAAAGTTGAGTTAACACATCTCACGTTAAAAGACAATAACCGCCAATACAGCCTTGACTTTAAAAATCTTCTGCGAGAATTTTATCTGGAGTTTTAAATCTCCATGAATTCTAAACAATCAGACGAGTAACCCCCCCCAAAGAATCCACATCAATAAAAATAAAGCAAATTCACTTTATTTACCAACATACCGGTTTCTAAGGCTATTTCTATAATAACAATAGTCTATCTTTGATTTTTAGGTAATGAGCTCGTTTAAACTTTTTCAATTATAAATTGTATTTCAGCCACCATCCAACGGCAAATTTATTCAATGACATTATCCTCTTAATATATTATCCTATTACGGTATATGGATTATAGCCAAGATAGGGAACCTCCACTTCATCAAAAAATATTCCGTTTACTTTCAGTTCTTTTAAAATCGGTTCGTAAATCTCTTTTTTGATAGGAATTTGCACCCCATGTGTTTTAATTTTATTGTTTAAAATAAGCAAGGTAGTAATGGCAACAGGTAAGCCCACAGTCTTAGCCATAGCAGTATGGAATTGATCTTCACCGATGACTTTCATACTGGACTCTATCTGCGTTTTTTTTCCATTTAGCTCATAGCCAAATTTATGCTGCATCACTATCATATCCTTGTCATCTTCCTTCAACGTCCACTTATCCTTTAAAATTTTCTCCAAAATCTGTGCCGGTGTTGCATTTTTTAGCCCTACTTTTTTATTAGGATTAAAAATATCCAGTTCTAATAATTTTTCCCACATTATGTCATCCTGGTCTATTTTTAGGTAAGACCTAAGTTTTAACTCTACGGAATCATGAGGATTATAAGCCAAAAAGGAATTAGTAAAATCTCTGTAGCTCATATTTTCTGAGCCTTCTAACACATAACTGTCATCAGTCATACCCAGTTGCACAAACATATTCCAGGCCCGAGAAAAACCAATTCGCCTTATGGTACCGCGATACATGGTTAAAACATCTTCCAAGCCGTAAGATTTTCTGTATTTTAAGGAATCTCTGTTGGCATAAGCCTCAAATTGGCCGGTACCTGCTCCCGGTATTTTTAAAAATTCAGTCCGCCTAAATAACTTGTGGTATGGAATGTACTTATAGGCTCCTTCCTGAATAAATTTAGCCGCTCCGCCTTGGCCTGCAATTACTACGTTTCTGGGATTCCAAGTAAATTTATAATTCCATAAATTATCATCACTTTCCGGAGCTACCAATCCACCGGTAAAAGATTCAAACAACAACATTTTTCCACCTTCGGCTCTTATATTATCAATTACCTGCATGGCACTAAGGTGATCTATTCCGGGGTCTAATCCAATCTCATTCATAAACACCAAGCCTTTTGCTGTTACCTCTTCTGACAAGGCTTCCATTTCTTTAGACAAATACGATGCTGTAACCAAATTTTTTCCAAATAACAAACAGTCTTTTGCCACTTCCATATGCAAACTAGCCGGCAACATAGAGATAACAATATCAGATTTTTTTATCGCAGATTGTCGCTCTTTTTCACTGAAAATATCCAGATAAATAAAAGTTACACGCTCATGTTCCAATACTTTTTTTTGGATAGTATCTGTGGCCTTATCGGCAATAGTAATGTGTAGGTTTTCTTGTTGCGATCTTTCCAACAAATATCTGATTAAAGTAGCACTAGACCTGCCGGCCCCAATTAGCAATATATTTCTCATAAAAATTAAATTCTTTATTAATGGCGAATTTAAAAATAAATAAAAAGTTATTGTAATTTTGCATCAAATAATTTTTAGATGAGAACCAATTTAATTATCACTGCTTTTCTGGGTGCAATTACTGTTATTTTAGGAGCTTTTGGAGCCCATACCCTCAAGGAAACTTTAAATCCGGAAGCCTTAGAGGTTTTTGAGATTGGGGTTAGATATCAAATGTATCATGTATTAGCTCTCTTATTGGTAAATAGCACTTCATATCTTACCGAAAAGTATAAAAAACGGGTAAGCTATCTCTTTTTTATAGGGATGTTATTTTTCTCAGGGTCTATTTACGCAATTACGGGAGGTATTGATTTTTCAAATATGTGGTTTATAACACCAATAGGCGGAACCTTACTTATAGTAGGCTGGTTTGTAATGTTATTCGGTTTTATAAAAAGCAGGCACAATTCTTAAGCTTGATGCGTGTATATTTTACAAAAATATCTCTGCAACCCGTATTGGCTTAAAGAATTCATCTTAAACCAGTAAAGTGAATTATGAGAATGAAGCAATACGGTGTGGCATACTGCAACATTTTGGATTTTAATCTATCCTAAAATTTGCCAATTTAAAATTATATTTTTTTTGTGCAAACTGAAAATATTGGTATAGCTTATAATTTACCTCCATTCCGTAGTCTATATCCGGTTGATAATCAATTTCATTTTCAAAAATATTGGGATTGTATCGCAACGGATTTCTGGCTCGCATATTCCATTCGCTTACATAAACCCTGTTTTTAGCTTCTAAGGTGACTTTAGAATAATAACTCATAGGTTTTGCAGTAGCCAAATAGCTGGTAAATCCGGGGTCTATAATAATTACCTCATATTCTAAACTATCATTGGCTATAACTACCGGCTCTTCGGTTTTTTCTGTGGTGTTTTGTCCCTGAGTAGTGGTTTGCTGTTGCGTACCACAACTGGCAAGCATCAGGGCTATAATCGTTAAGAGAAAATAAAAATATTTCATCTGTGATAAATTTAGTTTGTTTGTTGCTACAATTAGCACTTTAAAAGTTACAAAAATTATTCCAAATAAAGCAGTTTTTAGAATAACAATTTTAACTGCACTTCTACGGGTGCGTTTTCTTGTTCTTTTTTGGTATCTAAATTAGAAACAGAAACTCCCAGTAACCGTACAGATTCTTGTAGTCTTTCCTGAAACAATAAGGCTTTAATTACCGGAAAAATAGATTTATAATCATTTACAAAACCTGCCATTGTCCTGCTTCGGGTTTGCATAGAGAAATCACTGTATTTAATTTTTAGCGTAATTGTTTTTCCACTTATATTCTTCTTTTGCAGCCGCCTTTCTACTTCTTTAACAATTTCTTCCAATTGACCTAACATGTATATTTCCGAAGTCAAATTTGTACTAAAAGTGTGTTCAGATGCCACCGATTTCTGTATGCGATGGGGTTTTACCACACTGTTATGAATTCCCCTTACCAAGTTGTAATAGTGCAATCCGGATTTATTAAAATGTTCTTCTAAAAACGCTAACGATTTATTTTTTAGATCCATACCGGTAAAAATACCCATATTATACATTTTTGTAGCCGTAACTTTACCAATACCATAAAATTTACGCACATCTAATTGTTCTAAAAACGAGATGACCTCTTCCGGTGGAATGGTTTTTTGGCCGTTGGGCTTGTTTATATCCGAAGCTATTTTTGCCAGAAATTTATTGATAGATATTCCTGCTGATGCAGTTAATCCGATTTCCTCAAAAATTCGTTGTCGGATTTCTCCAGCCAATATAGTAGCAGAAGGAAATTGCTTTTTGTTTTCTGTAACGTCTAAGTAAGCTTCATCAAGCGAAAGCGGCTCTACTAAATCTGTATAGTCGTAAAAAATTTTTCTGATTTTTGCTGACAATTCCCTATACCGTTCAAACCTGACTTTTACAAAAATAAGATGCGGACAGTTTTTTCTTGCCAGTACACTGCTCATAGCAGATCTCACCCCGTACCTTCTCGCTTCATAACTGGCAGCAGCCACTACGCCGCGTTTACCCCCATAGCCTACTGCTATCGGTTTGTTTCGCAATTGCGGATGGTCCATTTGCTCTACAGAAGCATAATAAGCATCCATGTCTAAATGGATAATTTTTCTAAAAGGGGGTTGTAAGGCCATGACTCTCAAATTTACAAATTCATCTTGGTTTGAAATAACAAAATTTTAATACTTTTACTCATCTATGAAACCTTACTTTGTAAAAACTCCAAAAATAATTGATTGGGTTTACCCCAATTTTCTCTGGCGGATAAAAACTACTGACAAAAAAATTTTCCTTACGTTTGATGATGGCCCTACGCCCAAAATTACCCCATGGGCCTTGGAACAATTGCAAAAATATAATGCCAAAGCCACTTTTTTTTGTGTAGGCAACCGCTTACAAAAACATCCTGAAATTGCAGCACAACTATTAACCAACGGACACAAAATAGGCAATCATACCTTTAACCATGAACACGGCAGGCTTACTGATGCAGATGTTTATATTCAATCTGTTATAGAAACTCAGAAAGTATTGGTACAATACGGAGTAGAAGAAAAAATATTTCGGCCGCCTTATGGCCGAATAACCGCACAAAAAGCAAAAATGTTGCGACAATTAGGTTATAAATTTGTAATGTGGACAGTACTAAGTGCAGATTTTGACCGGAAAATATCCGCAGAAATGTGTTACAAAAACGTAACAGACAATACCTCCTACGGCAGCATAATTGTTTTTCACGACAGCGAAAAGGCTTTTCCGCTATTAAAAGCTACCTTACCAAAAATATTGGAATATTATCACAACAAAGGATATGAATTTTGTAGGTTGTAAGAATAAAACAAGGCCAATTAAATGGCCTTATACCAAATCTAATATATAATGCTATATTGGATTTGGTATTAGAATAAAAAAATATCAATTTTGGGAAAAATAAAGAGGGAATCCCTCTTTATTTTTCCCAAAATTATTAGCTAATAATTGCAACTGTTGTTTTTAAGAACTCTACACCACACCTTGTTCTAGCATAGCATCAGCTACTTTAACAAAACCTGCAATATTGGCTCCTTTTACATAATCTACAAAACCATCCTCTTCCTTGCCATAAGTTAAACAGGCCTCGTGGATATTATTCATAATTGACCGCAATTTGGCATCAACCTCTTCTCGAGTCCAATTATATCTCAGGGCATTTTGAGACATTTCCAATCCTGATGTAGCTACGCCGCCTGCATTTGACGCTTTTCCCGGAGAAAATAATATTTTATGCTTTAAAAATATTTCAATTGCCTCGGGAGTTGAAGGCATATTTGCCCCTTCACTAACACAGATACATCCGTTAGCAATTAAAGCCTCTGCATCTTTTTTGTCTAATTCGTTTTGTGTAGCACATGGCAAGGCGACATCAGCCTTTAGGTTCCACGGTTTTTCCCCGGGTAAATATTTGGCATTAGGATATTGTTTCACATATTCCTTTATCCGTCCGCGTTTAACATTTTTCAGATCCATTACATATGCCAGTTTCTCTGCATCTATACCATCAGCATCATATATAAAACCTGAAGAGTCTGACATAGATATAACTTTTGCTCCCATTTGGTTGGCTTTCTCTACCGCATACTGAGCTACATTTCCAGATCCGGAAATCAGGACAGTCTTACCTTTAAAACTTTCACCTTTTGTTTTTAACATATTATCTGCAAAATACACTGTACCATAACCTGTTGCTTCGGGCCTTATTAAAGAGCCACCATAAGACATACCTTTACCTGTAAGCACACCGGTAAACTCATTTCTCAATTTTTTGTACTGTCCGAACAAAAAACCTACTTCTCTGGCACCCACTCCAATATCTCCTGCCGGAACATCTGTATTAGAGCCAATATGCCTAAACAATTCGTTCATAAACGCCTGACAAAACTTCATCACTTCATTATCTGATTTACCTTTGGGGTCAAAATCAGCACCGCCTTTACCACCGCCCATAGGCAAAGTGGTAAGGGAGTTCTTAAACACTTGCTCAAAACCCAAAAATTTTAAAATGCTCAAATTTACCGATGGATGAAAACGCAATCCGCCTTTATATGGCCCTATCGCGGAGTTCATTTCTATTCTCATTCCTCTGTTTATTTGGGTTTCTCCTTTATCATCTACCCAAGGCACCCTAAAAATTATAGTTCTTTCGGGTTCCACCATGCGTTCTAATAATTTTTTCCCTTGATATTTAGGGTTGGCTTCTATAAACGGAATAATTACTTCTGCAACTTCTTTTACAGCTTGTAAAAATTCGGGTTCATTGGGGTTACGCTTAGCAACGTATTGCATAAATGCGTCTATTTTGTTTTTCATAAATGTGGTAAATTTGTAGGTTTATCTTATGGTTCAAAGATAAGATATTCTAAAGTTTTTACAGACACTATATTTATTTTTTTTAGTGATGAAATATTAATAATCTTAGAGCCTTAGTTGTTCCTACACTTTAAAAAATTAGTAAATTTGCAAGCAAATCAAAAATCATCTATGTTAACAACAGTACATGAATTAACAGATAGAGTAAAAGCATTCAACGCTAAAACCAAAGAAGAAATAGAGGCTTTCAGGATAGAATATCTGGGCAGCAAAGGCAAAATTAAGATGTTGTTTAACGAATTCCGTACGGTACCGGTTGAACAAAAGAAAGAATTTGGCCAAGAACTCAACCGTCTTAAAAAAATGGCAGAAGAAAAAGTAAATACTTTACAGGCTGCTCTGACCTCTTCTGTAAAAAACACCACAAAGTACGATGACCTAACCAGACCTGGCGAAGCAAAGATGCTAGGAGCAAGCCATCCGGTAACATTGGTTAAAAACAAAATTATTGATATATTTTCGAGAATAGGATTTACCATTTCAGAAGGCCCTGAAATAGAAGATGACTGGCACAATTTTACTGCTTTAAATCTTCCAGAGCACCATCCGGCAAGGGATATGCAAGACACCTTTTTTATAGCAAAAAACAAGGACGTTAAACAGGATATGCTTTTGCGTACGCATACTTCATCAGTACAAATACGATACATGGAAAACCATAGACCTCCTATACGGACTATCTCGCCCGGCCGTGTGTTTAGAAATGAGGATATATCCGCAAGGTCACATTGTATATTCCATCAGGTAGAAGGTTTATATATAGATACTGATGTTTCTTTTTCTGATTTAAAACAAACGTTAGAATTTTTCACCAAAGAGATGTTTGGCAAATCTAAAATAAGGTTTAGGCCTTCTTATTTTCCATTTACAGAACCCAGTGCAGAAGTAGATATTTATTGGGGCTTAAAAACCGAAACGGATTATAAAATTACCAAAGGTACGGGTTGGCTGGAAATTATGGGCTGCGGTATGGTAGATCCAAATGTACTGGAAAACACCAAAATAAATCCTAATAAATATAGTGGTTTTGCATTTGGAATGGGCATAGAACGCATAGCCATGTTATTGTATCAAATTCCCGATATACGAATGCTCTTTGAAAATGATATGCGGTTCTTAAAGCAGTTTAAGTCGGTGATATAAATGAGTCTAAAAAAATTTCTACTTAGCAAAAACTACGAAAGTGTAAAGCTAAAGCGAATTGCTACCAATCATTTTCAGATAAAGGCAAAAGTTAACGGTGTAAAAGGCCAGTTTATTTTGGATACCGGTGCTTCCAATTCCTGTCTAGGATTTGACGAAATAGAAAAGTTCAGCCTTGACACAGCACATTCTGATCACAAAGCAGCAGGAGCCGGACCCGAAGAAATAGACACTTTAATTTCAGAAGACAATACGGTGAAAATTGGCAATTTTAAATTAAAAAAAATAGACTTTGTTTTAATAGATTTGGCTCACATAAACAAAGCGTTGGTAAAACACAATGCCGAAGCAGTAAACGGAATTATAGGTACTGATATTTTAGACAGCGGCAAAGCGGTAATTGATTATCACAAAAAGAAACTCTATTTAAAAAACTAGAAAATTATGGACATGGATAACAGATACAATCAACGAGGCGTTTCGGCATCAAAAGAGGATGTTCATAATGCAATAAAAAATATAGACAAGGGATTATATCCACACGCTTTTTGTAAAATTATTCCTGATTATTTAACCCATGACGATGACTATTGCCTTGTAATGCACGCCGATGGTGCCGGCACCAAGTCTTCTCTGGCCTATTTGTATTGGAAAGAAACAGGAGATTTATCCGTTTGGAAAGGCATTGCCCAAGATGCTTTGGTGATGAATTTAGACGATTTGCTATGCGTAGGTGTTACAGACAACATCTTACTGTCTTCCACTATCGGAAGGAACAAAAATCTAATCCCCGGAGAAGTTATTGCTGCCATTATAAACGGAACGGAAGAACTAACAACTAACCTGCAAAAACACGGTATAACCATTCATACCACCGGTGGCGAAACGGCAGATGTAGGCGACTTAGTGAGAACTATTATTGTAGATTCTACGGTAACCGCCAGAATAAAACGTACTGATGTAATAGACAATGCCAATATTTTAGATGGCGATGTAATTGTGGGGTTAGCTTCGTATGGACAAGCTACTTACGAAGAAACATACAACGGTGGTATGGGCAGTAACGGCTTAACCTCCGCAAGGCATGACGTTTTTGCAAAATATCTGGCCAGAAAATATAAAGAAAGTTACGATGACGCAATTCCCGAGGATTTGGTATATTCTGGAAATATTAAATTAACAGACACTATACCAAACTCACCGTTAGATGCCGGTAAACTGGTATTATCCCCCACCAGAACTTACGCCCCCGTAATTAAAAAAATATTAGAAGCCCACCGATCAGATATTCACGGCATGATACATTGCAGTGGTGGAGCCCAGACAAAAATCTTACATTTTATTAACAATTTACATGTAGTAAAAGATAATTTATTTGAAATACCTCCACTGTTTAAATTAATCCAAAAGCAATCCAAAACCGATTGGAGAGAGATGTATCAGGTTTTTAATTGCGGGCATAGAATGGAATTATATGTTCCGGAAAGTATTGCCGATGACATTGTTAACATTTCAAAAAGTTTTAATATTGATGCAAAGATTATTGGGAAAGTTAGAGCATCAACCACTAAAAAATTGACCATAAAAAGTGAGTTTGGCATTTTTGAATATTAAATCTAACCGCTTTTTTTCAATGAAGTGGTTTAAACTTTTTGGATTGTAGCAAAATCGAAGATTTACCAACCCATTTAAAAAACAAAAGAGCCGTGAGCTAAAATTGATGGTTTTGTGCTAATATGAAGGCTTTTTTGAGCTGCATAGCAGGGCTACGGAGGTAGAAAAAGGCAAAATATGGGTGCAAAATGGCAATTTTTTAGCCAATTTGAAAAAGTTTAAACCACTTCAATTTTAAAATATCTACTTTCACTATCTTTGCCACTTTAAAATTCAATTTACCATGCTTCAAGTTAATTTTATCATAGATTATAAACAACGTGTTTTAAAAGGATTAGCAAAACGAAATTTTAAAAATGCCGAAAAGATAATAGATGAGGCCATAGCTTTAGATATAAAACGCCGAAATACCCAAACCGATTTGGATAACACATTGGCTGAAGCCAATAAACTATCCAAAGAAATAGGCTTGCTTTTTAAAAATAAAGAAATTCAAAAAGCCAATCTACTCAAAGAAAAAAGCGGCCAATTAAAAGAAAAATCAAAGAAGTTATCAGAAACATTAAACGAAGCACAAGAAGCACTGGCAGATTTATTAAAACAAATTCCTAACGTACCCAACACTTTGGTTCCTGCCGGTAATTCTGAGGAAGATAACGAAGAAGTTTTTAGGCACGGCGACATTCCAAAACTATATGACAAGGCCTTACCACACTGGGAATTAGCAAAAAAATACGACATTATAGATTTTGACTTAGGCAATAAAATTACAGGTGCAGGTTTTCCTGTTTACAAAGGAAAAGGGGCTAAACTCCAACGGGCATTGATTACTTATTTTTTAGATAAAAACACGGCTGCCGGCTATACAGAAGTACAAGTGCCGCTTGTGGTAAATGAAGCATCCGGTTTTGGCACTGGGCAGTTGCCAGACAAAGAAGGGCAGATGTATCATGTAACGGGAGACAATTTGTATCTCATTCCGACTTCTGAGGTGCCGGTAACAAATTTGTATCGAGATAATTTATTAACAGAAAGCGACTTTCCTATCCGCCACACATCCTATACACCATGTTTTAGACGGGAAGCCGGTTCTTATGGTGCACATGTACGCGGATTAAACAGACTGCATCAGTTTGATAAAGTAGAAATAGTGAGAATAGAACATCCTTCCAATTCTTATGAAGCATTAGACAGCATGGTAGATCATGTTAAGTCTATCTTAAACGAATTAAAATTACCCTATCGGATTTTGCGATTATGTGGTGGCGATTTAGGATTTACCTCCGCCCTTACCTATGATTTTGAAGTCTTTTCAACGGCTCAGGACCGCTGGCTGGAAATAAGCTCAGTCTCTAACTTTGAAACTTTTCAAGCTAACAGATTAAAACTACGATTTAAAAATAAAGACGGAAAAAGTGAATTGGCACATACGCTAAATGGAAGTGCTCTGGCATTGCCACGTGTGTTAGCAGGTATTTTGGAGAATTGTCAAACCGACAAAGGCATTGTAATTCCGGAAGTATTGCAGCCATATACCGGATTTGATTTAATTGATTAGAATAAATTTTAGTTAAAATCTCAATCAATTATTAAGCTAAAACATTGCTCTCTTTAAAAGCAATTTAACTACTAATTAGCGATTACAGAACGCATCAATTTTTTATATCGACGCATTTCCATTAATGCGAGAAAGTAATCGTTAATTTGTCCGTTTTTCATAAATAGATTGGCTTTTTTCTTAGCCAAATCATATCGGTATCTTAATTCGTCCATGGTTTAATTAATTGCTTTAATTCCTTATAAGCAAAATCTATGCCAACACTATGGTTAGATTGCTCTAAAAACAAGTTTTACAAATTGGGATTTGTGTAATATTTAACTCCTATTTACAGTTAAACTGTGGTTCTTTTTTTACCTTTGAACCATTGTATATGTATAACGAAATGATTAATAAATTTATTGTAATTTTTTTATTAACAAGCACAATTTGCATTGGCCAAAGTGAACAATTAGGTTACAATTATTTTAGAGGCGGAGAATACGAAAAAGCCGCAGCTGTTTTTAAAGAACTATATGAAAAAAACAAGGTAAGGCAAGATTACTTTAAACATCTACTAAACTGTTATCAACTCACTCAACAATTTAAAAAAGCAACAGCATTAATAGAAAGCCATAGTGCATTGTATCCGAATCAGTTAAATTTATGGGTTGAAAAAGGCTACAACCAACAATTGCAAAACAACAATGAAGAAGCTAAGAAATACTACGAAAAAGCCTTAGAGTTAGTTTCAGAAAATCCATTTACCGGAGGTAATATAGGCAGAGCTTTTGCAAAAAACCACCTTATAGATTACGCCATAGCCACCTATAAAAAGGCCATGAGTTTAAATCCGGAAATAAATTATCATATCTATCTGGCACAGGCTTATGGCGAAAAAGCAGATATTAAAAATATGTTTAATTCCTATCTGGATTTATTAATGGTAGATGAATCCTATTTTAGTACTATTCAACGTTATATCGGCCAATTTATAACCGAAGATAATACAGAACAAAACAATAGTATATTTAGAAAACTTTTGCTTTCCAGATTACAGAAAAAACCACTCCATGCCTACAATAAATTACTGAGTTGGCTATACATTCAACAACGCGATTACGAAAAAGCCTTTACACAAGAAAAAGCCTTGTTTAAAAGAGATGCCGCAGGAATAGAAAGGTTACAAAAACTGGGCAGTATTGCATTTGAAAACAAAGATTATGATATTGCAAAAGAGATTTTTCAATATATCTTAGAAAGTACAAACCGGCCGGAACCTATTTTTGATGCCAATTATTACTTACTTAAAATAGGAATAAACACCGCAAGTAACAAAAAAGATTTTACAGCAATTGACGAGAAATTCAAGTCCCTCTTCAACCAGTTTGGACGAGATATAAACACCTATAATTTACAATTGGCTTATGCAGATTTTTTGTGTTTTTCCATGGGCCGGCCACAGGATGCCATTGATGTACTGCAAGAAACCAAGAAGTTAAACCTATCACAATTAGACCGAGCTGCATTACAGCTAAAACTAGCTGATTATTTGGTTTTTACTAATCAATTTAATCAGGCATTAATACTTTATACACAAATACAAAAAAGGCAAAAAAACAGCCCTTTAGCCCAAGAAGCAAGATTTAAAGTTGCAAAAACCTCGTATTATAAAGGCGATTTTAAATGGGCGATGACACAACTAAAAGTGCTAAAAAAATCTACCTCACAACTTATTGCCAATGATGCTCTGGAATTATTTCTGATAATTTCTGATAATATGGCCGGTGATACCGTTTACACACATTTAGAAAAATTTGCCAAAGCAGATTTGCTCGCTTATCAGCAAAAGAATGCTGCTGCCATAGACACCCTGCAAACCATTATAGACCAATATAAAGGCAGAGCCATAGAAGATGAAGCCCTTTTTAAACAAGCCCAGTTATTTGAAAAAGTTAGAAAATACAATAATGCTGAAGAAAATTATTTACAGGTTTTGACATTAGACAAATCCGGTATTTTAGCTGATAATGCTGTATATCACCTCGGAAGATTGTACGAGGAGAAATTAAACAATCCGGAGAAAGCCAAGAAAATGTATGAAGATATTATCTTTAATTATCCGGCCAGCATCTATCTAATAGATGCCAGAAAAAGGTACAGAAAATTAAGGGGAGATGTAGTAAATTAGATTTGCCAGTAGGCGGACATTAAACTTGATACTAAATATAATTAATTGTTAGAAATTTTATTGACAGGCTCAGCCCGCATTATTCACCAATGCAATCTATTACAAAACAAATCTGCTTTAGAATAAGGCCTGCTTATTAAATTATGCTCATTCACTACACTCATAACCTGAGTTCGATTAATATTGTGACCACAGCTTTCTTTATTTTTGATTAGAAATTTTATGAAATTTTCGAGTAATATCAAGATATTACGAGGAGATTTTGAGAAATTTATGGCAAAAAGAAGAAAGTCTTAACAAGAAACGTATATAACACCTCATCTTTACACTTAAAAACCTTTGAAATATCTTGATATTTCTTCATGATTGCTTATTTTATTGTATATTCAGCCCTCATAACAAAACCTGATGAATAATCTGAGTTAAATATTTGATATTTTAATCATTTAATTTTTCAATCAAAGAAAATGTACATATACAACGTAACGGTAAACATAGACTATTCCCATGAAAAAGAATGGCTGGCATGGATGCAAAATCACCACATCCCTGATATGTTGGCAACCGGTAAATTTTCCGAGGCCAAAATGTGCCAAGTCATGGTAGATGCTGATTCCGGTGGAGTAACGTATTCAGTACAGTACACCACCGAAAGCAAAGAAATGTTACAACATTATTATATGGAAGATGCAGATAAACTCAGAAAAAAAACTTTGGCAAAATTTGGAAATAAGCTCGTGGCATTTAGAACAGAATTAAAAGTAGTAAACCATGTACAGCATTTTATAAACTCATAAGCCTATATGTCTGTACGACCAAAGAAACATCTCGGCCAGCACTTTTTAAAAGACGAAAACACAGCAAAAAAAATTACCGATAGTTTAACTGAAAAAAGCTATGAAACGGTATTGGAAATTGGCCCGGGAACCGGAGTTTTAACCAAGTACTTATTACAAAAAAAATATGAGCTTTTTCTGATAGAAATAGACAGAGAGTCAGTAATTTACTTAGAAAAGAACTATCCGGAATTAAGGGATAAAATCATATCAGAAAATTTTTTAAAGTTTAATTTAAAAACATTCTTTAATCACAGGCCTATTGCCATTATTGGAAATTTTCCGTACAATATTTCTTCGCAAATTATATTTAAAACTATTGAGCACAAAGAACAAATAGCAGAGCTTTGCGGCATGTTTCAAAAAGAAGTAGCCCTGCGTATTACATCTGCTTCCGGTTCAAAAACATACGGTATTTTATCCGTACTTACCCAGGCATTTTACAAAACAGAATACCTGTTCACCGTACCACCTACCGTTTTTTATCCTCCTCCAAAAGTTGAATCAGGAGTAATTAGACTTAGAAGAAAAGAAGATTACACTTTTACAGTTTCCGAAAAATTGTTTACCCGTGTAGTAAAAACGGCCTTTAATCAACGTAGAAAAACTTTGCGAAACAGTTTAAAATCTTTCAATTTACCATTAGAAATAAAAGAAGATGCTATATTTGCGAAAAGACCTGAGCAGTTATCATTAGCAGATTTTGTATCCCTTACAGAGAAAATAGCTTCCTATGGCATTTGAGATAAACGAAATATTATTAACCCGGATAAAAGAGCTTATTAAGAATCAAGATAAGCCTGCCCTACTCTCACTGTTGAGTGAAGAGCACTTTGCGGATATAGCCGAGTTGATAGAAGAACTTACGTTGGATGAGGCCACATACATTATAAAATTGCTCGATAGCCAACTCACAGCGGATGTCTTAATGGAACTAGATGATGATGACAGGGAAAAAATATTGGAGAATCTCTCCTCCAAAGAAATTGCCGAAGAATTAGAAGAACTGGATACCGATGATGCCGCAGATATGATTGGCGAACTGCCCGAAGAAAGACAGGCCAAAGTGATAGCCAATATAGAAGATGAGGAACACAAGGCAGACATAGAAGACCTGCTAAAATACCCTGAAGATACGGCAGGTGGATTAATGGCTAAGGAACTGGTAAAAGTATATAACAACTGGAATGTACTAAAATGTGTAAAAGAAATGCGAGCTCAGGCAGAGTTTGTAACTCGTGTGCATTCTATTTATGTGGTAAACCAAGATAATAAATTGGAAGGCCGGCTCTCACTAAAAGACTTACTCACCACTTCTACTACAACTCCGGTTTCTGAAATTTCAATACCTAAAGTAGATTATGTAAACGTAAATGACAGTGCAGAAGACGTAGCCAGAGTAATGCAAAAATATGATTTAGAAGCCATTCCGGTGGTAGATGATGAAAGGCATTTATTGGGTAGAATTACCATTGATGATATAGTAGATGTAATAAGGGAAGAGGCAGACAAAGATTATCAAATGGCAGCCGGATTATCCCAAGATGTAGAAGCAGATGACACAATCTGGAAACACACTAGGGCTCGATTGCCTTGGTTGTTTCTGGGATTATTTGGCGGTGTGGGTGCAGCAGCTATCATGGGTAATTTTGAAGAAATGATAAGCAAACATGCCATCTTATTCTTTTTTACACCTTTAATTGCCGCTATGGCAGGAAATGTAGGGGTGCAGTCTTCGGCCATAATCGTTCAGGGTATTGCCAATGACGAACTAAAAGGAAGTATTGGCAACAGGCTATTTAAAGAATTTTTACTTGCCGTTGTAAACGGGTTATCATTGGCTATTTTGTTATTCTTTGTTACCTGGTATTGGCAGGGACAGATGCTGACCTCAGTGGCCATCTCCATTTCGTTATTCTCAGTTATTATTGTAGCCGGCATCATTGGCACTTTTATCCCGCTGTTCTTACATAAACAAAACATAGACCCTGCAATTGCAACAGGGCCATTCATAACCACAAGTAATGATATTTTTGGTATTCTTATCTATTTTTTAATTGCAAAAATGATTTTAAACATATAAAAATCAAACAATCATAGATAACGTCCTAAGTATTACATCTTTATTCAGGCAAAAAAAGATACATTTTATTGTGATTTATAACTCTAATCACAAAGTTCTAATCATAATCCGGGCTTAATAACATACCTGTACCGTTATTTTAATTACTTTTGTATGTTTAAAAGAATTAATCTTTAAATAATGCCAGGAGAAAAAAAATCACTCAATTTTATAGAACAAATCATAGAAGAAGATTTGTCTGCCGGAATGGACAAAAGCCAATTGCGTTTTCGGTTTCCGCCGGAACCCAATGGTTATTTGCATATAGGCCATGCGGCCTCTATTTGTTTAAACTTTGGACTGGGTTTAAAATATAATGCCCCGGTTAATCTCCGATTTGATGATACCAACCCCATAAAAGAAGAACAGGAATACGTAGATGCCATAAAACAAGATATTCAATGGTTGGGTTTTAAATGGGACAAAGAATTGTACGCTTCAGATTATTTTGAACAATTATATCAATGGGCTGTAGATCTTATCAAAGCCGGCAACGCTTATGTAGATGAACAATCTTCTGAAACAATAGCGGCACAAAAAGGCACGCCTACAGAGCCCGGAACCAACAGCCCTTTTCGAGACAGGCCGTTGGAAGAAAACTTAGCCCTATTTGAACAAATGAAAAACGGTGAATTACCGGAAGGTTCGCATGTACTTCGGGCAAAAATAAATATGGCCTCACCAAATATGCTAATGCGTGACCCGGTGATGTACAGAGTATTAAAAAAAGCCCATCATCGCACCGGAACAGACTGGAATATTTACCCTATGTATGACTGGGCACATGGCGAATCAGATTATGTAGAACAGATCTCTCATTCTTTGTGTACTCTGGAGTTCAAGTCACATCGCGATTTATATAATTGGTTTTTAGAACAGGTTTATACCGGTAAAGATTTAAGGCCAAAACAGCGAGAATTTGCACGGCGTAACCTGAGCTATACAGTAATGAGCAAAAGAAAATTGTTAGAACTGGTCAATGAAAAAATAGTAAGCGGTTGGAATGACCCCAGAATGCCAACAATTTCGGGATTACGCAGAAGGGGTTATACTCCGGAATCTATTATAAAATTTAGTGAACTGGCCGGAATTGCTAAACGAAATAACGTAACCGATGTAGCTTTGCTAGAATACTGCGTCAGAGACCACTTGAACAAAGTAGCTCCCAGAGTGATGGCTGTATTAAATCCGGTAAAAGTAGTCATCACCAATTATCCCGATGACAAAGAAGAATGGCTCAAAGCTGAAAATAACCCGGAAGACAATAATTCTGGCAGTAGAAAAGTGCCGTTTTCCAAAGAAATTTATATAGAAAAGGAAGATTTTAGAGAACAAGCCAATAAAAAGTTTTTCAGGTTAAAATTAGATAAAGAAGTTAGGCTTAAAAATGCTTATATCATTAAAGCCCAATCAGTAGTAAAAGATGATTCAGGAAAGATAACAGAAATTCACTGTACTTATGACCCATTGAGTAAAAGCGGCAGTGGAACGCCAGAAAGTCAACGTAGGGTTAAAGGCACTTTGCATTGGGTTTCCGTAAAACACGCTGTACCTGCCGAAGTAAGATTGTATGATCGTTTGTTTAGCGATGAAGCTCCGGATGGACACAAAAACAAAGATTATAAAGCATATATCAATCCTAATTCACTGGAAATAAATACTCATGCCCTTGTTGAGCCAAGTTTAAAAGAAGCCAAGATTGGCGATAGGTTTCAGTTTCAGCGGTTAGGGTATTTCTGTATAGACAATGACAGCACCAAAAATCATTTGGTCTTTAACAGAACGGTGGCATTACGCGATACTTGGGCTAAGATAGAGCAGAAATAGCATCTTCCGGTTTTTCCAAACAACTCCACTAAATCTACAACGATACGTGGAAAGAGCAAAGATTGGTATCTTTTATTTTTTAAAATTTCTATAAAATAAAAATTATCAGACAAATCGGAACAATAACAGAGTATAAAAAAACATGACATTTGAAAATAGTTGAGCAAATAAAACAACCTATAAAAAAAGAGATGGAACTTTTTGAAGATAAGTTTCAGGCTTCCATGATTTCCAATGTGCCGTTGCTCAACAGAATTACCCATTTTATAGTAAGGCGAAAAGGTAAACAAATGCGACCTATGTTTGTTTTTTTAACGGCCAAATTGGTATCAGACGGCAAAGTATCTGAGCGTACCTACCGCGGTGCATCATGCATAGAACTTATCCATACCGCCACTCTGGTTCATGATGACATTGTGGATGACAGTAACCGCCGTCGTGGGTTTTTCTCTGTAAATGCCTTGTGGAAAAACAAAATTGCTGTGTTAGTAGGTGATTTTTTATTGTCAAAAGGTGTATTGCTATCCATAGACCATGATGATTTTGATATTTTAAAACATATCTCAGTTGCCATTAGAGAAATGAGCGAAGGCGAATTACTACAAATAGAAAAAGCCCGAAAATTGGATATTACCGAAGAGGTGTACTTTGAGATTATAAGACAAAAAACGGCAACCTTAATAGCCACCTGCTGTGCAATAGGAGCTGCCTCTGTAGATGCGGATAAACAAGAAGTGCGATTAATGCAACAATTTGGCGAATATATAGGGATGGCATTTCAAATAAAAGACGATTTGTTTGATTATTCCGAAGCCAAAATTGGGAAACCTACCGGTATAGACATAAAAGAGCAAAAAATGACCTTACCGCTTATTTACACCCTTAACCACTGCTCAGAAAAAGACCAAAAATGGATAATAAACATTGTAAAAAACCACAATAAGAATAAAAAGCGGGTAAATGAAGTCATTGCATTTGTTAAAGAAAACGGAGGCATTACCTACACCCTTAAAGCCATGACAACATATTACGAAAAAGCAATGGATATTCTTGACAAATATCCTGACTCTCCCTATAAAACCGCTCTTAGTGAAATGGTAAATTACGTGATAGAGCGTAAGATATAATTAATACCAGTTCTGTGAAAACAA
>PDQE01000057.1 GCA_002747735.1 Flavobacteriales bacterium
TAGAGAGGAATAAGATTTTAAACAACCATACGGGTTTTTCAAAAGATATATTGGCGTATAATACCGTAACCAAACAATGGTTTACAGAAGAAACGGTATCAGAAAAAATACCGGTAACCACTCTTGGTTTTCCGTCAAAAAACGGATTTACCATTGTTTCCGGAGAAGTTTCGCCCGGAGTAAGAACGCCCAAAGTACAACGGTTTCAAATAACCGAAGCGGCTCAGCCATTTGGTGTTGTAAATTACACGGTTTTGGCATTATATCTTTTGGTTTCTTTACTCATTGGCGTTTATTTTTCTAAAAAACAAAAATCTACTGATGATTATTTTGTAGGAGGTGGCCGCATTCCGTGGTGGGCATCCGGGCTTAGTGTTTTTGGAACCTTACTCAGTGCTATTACTTTTATGGCTATTCCGGCTAAAGCTTTTTTAACAGATTGGTCGTATTTTATGCTCAATATGGCGGCCATTCTTATCGCTCCTGTAATCGCCTATTTGTTTATTCCATTTTTTAACAAGCTAAAAATTACTACGGCCTACGAATATCTCGAAGACCGGTTTAATTACGCAGCACGAGCCTTTGGTAGTCTATCTTTTATTCTATTTCAGTTGGGGCGAATTGGAATAGTACTCTTATTACCGTCATTAGCCATCTCTATTGTTACCGGTATTCCGGTGGATACCAGCATTATTTTAATGGGTGTGCTTTGTGTTTTATATACCACTTTTGGCGGGATAGAAGCGGTGATTTGGACAGATGTTTTACAGGTAGTCGTATTGTTGGGGGGTAGTATTCTGGCAGTTATCTGGATAATAACGCATACCGAAGCAGACTTTGGTGAAATGATGGCCTATACCTCAGAACACAATAAGTTTAACATTGCCAATATGGACTTTAACTTTACCGAAACTACTTTCTGGGTTGTGCTTATTGGTGGTTTAGCGTCGGCTTTGGTTACCCAAGGTACGGATCAGACTATTGTGCAACGGTATTTAACCAGTATTGATGTTAAAGACAGTCAGAAAACGCTTTATACCAATGCCGTATTAACCCTGCCGGCATCTATCATCTTTTTTGGAATAGGCACGTTGTTGTTTATTTTTTATACCGAAATGCCAGAACGGCTTTCTCCTGCCATTTCCAATAATGATTCTATTTTTCCGTGGTACATCGTTAGAGAATTGCCCGTAGGTGTATCCGGACTGTTGGTAGCGGGAATTTTCTCCGCAGCGATGTCAAGCATAAGCAGTAGCCTCAATTCTGTTTCAACGGCCTATTGTAATGATTTTCATATCCGTTTAAATCCAAAAACAACCGATAAAAAATTATTGCGTATTGCCAGAATTGCTACCATTACTACCGGAGTAATTGGTGTTATTTTGGCTTTATGGATGGCCGGTTCGGACATTAAATCACTATGGGATCAGTTTTATAAATTTCTCGGTTTATTTACAGGCGGATTGGGGGGTATGTTCTTGTTGGGTATGCTTACTAAAAAGGCCAATGGAATCGGTGCTATGATGGGGCTAATAATCAGTGCATTAGTTATCTTCTACATTAGCAATTATACCAATATTAATTTTTTGATGTATGCCTTCTTCGGTTTGACTTCCTGTTTTGTTTTTGGGTATGTATTTAGTTTGATTTTTAAAGATAATGTAAGGAAATCTTAATAGTATATTTAACCAGTTACAACAAACTTGTCTTGAACCTCAGGTAAAGCCTGATAATATTTGTCCAAGTAAGAGTTTGTTTGTATTTTCGCTTTATCTGAAAAATGCCATATTTAAAATTTAAACCCATGAAACGAACATTAACAACAATTTTCAGTATTCTTTTTACAACAATTATTTTTGCCCAAGATTTTTCGGCAAAGTCTAAAGGAAGTTTCCTTGCCGGAGGCAGTATTTACATAGATAGTAGAACCGATAAATTCGGTAATGATAAAATAAAATCTTTTACTACAAATATTACTCCAAAAGTTGGTTATTTTATTGCAGATAATATGGCCGCAGGTTTGGAGTTGGGTATTAGCACCTCAACTTCTAATGGTGGTTCTTCTTCTTCAATAGATTTTAAAAGTTTAGGGGTAATTGCTTTTGGGCGTTATTATTTAAACAACAATATTTTTGCAGAATTGGCTCCGGGTATAGGAACCTCAATATTGGAGCAAGAAATATCCGGAGTTACAGACGAAACAAAAAGTAGTTTTTATAAAGTGAGGGTAGGTGCAGGTTATGCTTTTTTCTTAGGTAATCATGTTGCAATAGAGCCTACGGTAAATTACCGATGGGAAAGCCATAAACCAAAAGGAGCCGGGTCAGGTGATCAACAAACCATATCTTCTATCTTTTTAGGAATTGGCTTTTTGGCATATTTTTAACCTGAATTCGATTAATATTGTGACTATAGCTTTCTTTATTTTTGATTAGAAATTTTCGAGTAATATCGAGATATTACGAGGAGATCTCGGGAAATTTATGGCAAAAAGAAGAAAGTCTTAACAAGAAACGTATATATTAGAAATGGTATAAAACAATTGGGCAAGACTGGCCAGAAACTAAGGAAGGCTATCCTCTCCATCCGTTAACCATTTTAGTGAAAAACTTACAAAAGGGTTTTCGGTATAGTTGTTTTTTTCAAAAAACAGGCCGATATCGCCATTTTCTAAAACGGTTAATGAGGAATATGCCGAACTACCGGTATAAATGGTCTTGCCTTTGCTCCAGGTCTTACCCTCATCGTAGCTTATTTTTACGGTTATATTTTCTCGTTTGTCGGGGCTACTGGCATTAGAAAATAACAGCCTGTTCTTTTTATAACCGTCTGCTATGGAGGTATAACGGATAATACTTGCATTACAACCGGGGTCAATCAATTGCGGTTCTTTTTTTGTTGTCCAGGTTTTGCCGTTATCGGTAGAGGTGTGGATGTATCGCATTCCGGCATTATTTACCCGGGCGTTAACCATTAAAGTACCATCTGCCAATTCTACAATTTTAGATTCATCAGCAGGTTTAAGCGGAGTGTCAATAAAAAACCAGGTTTTTCCGTGGTCATTGCTACCAAAAACGTGCATGCCACTTTCCAGATTTACCATACAATGTAATAATCTTCCGTTTCTGGTCTGAATGCCCCGCCCCGAAGTAATAAACTTAAAATCTTTATGCCACTCAGGTTTTGTAATTTGTGAGGTGATGTCTTCGGGTTCTGACCATGTTTTGCCGTTATCCGAACTTTTTGTAACGTGCAGGTAATACACATTTAGTTCTGTATCTAAGTCCATGAAATTGTAAAACATAAAAATCTCATTGGTCACTTTGTCCACTATCATAGATGGGTCTGACGCAGATTGCCCATAAGGAAAATCAATTATCCTTTCTACGGGCAACCATGTCTTGCCATTATCTGTACTCCGTCTGATAACAATATTTATTTCTTTGCTAAATTTTAAATCTCCACAATTGGGCACGCGTTCATCAATGGCTGCAATAAGGTCGCCATTGGGAGCAGTAACAATGGCAGGAATACGGTAGCAGTTCACATTATCCGTTATAGACGGGTTAAACAGGTCTGTAAAACCCAACTTTTCAGGGGTTTTTACATTATTTTTGGTGATGCTTTGTTTTTTTGTACTACACGCTAATAAACTTGTAATTAATATAATGATTGCTAATTTTTTCATGCGTTTAATTTTTTGTTTTGCCTAATATTATTTAGAGATACGTGAAATTATATTAATTCCTTTCCCTTTGTCTTAATACCAAATCTAATATTGAAGTGATTTAAACTTTTTGAAATTGGCTAAAAAATTGCTGTTTTCCGTCCTGTTTTTGTCTTTTTTTGATTTTGTAGCACTGCTATGTAATAAAAAATATACATTAGATTTGGTATAATACTTTGTTACGCAACACTTTTCGCCATTTTTTGTATCCTTTTTTATTTAAATGCAGACCGTCATACGTATATTTTGCTTTTAAATACCCGTTTTTATCGGAAAAAGGCCGGTAAATGTTTATAAAATTGATGTCTTTTTCGGCAGCCATCTCGTGTAAAATTCGGTTCAACTTCACTATTTTTTTACTGTTGCTTTTATGGCCGCTAAATTTATCGCCAACATTAGGATTAACCGGTAGTACGCTTTGTAGATATATAGCGGTTTTTGGAGATTGATTCCTTATTTTTTCAATGATTTGTTCAATTTTTTCCGCTACATTATTCACTGATTTTCCCCTTGCCAGATCATTGGTGCCAATAAGCAAAAACACCTTAATTGGTTGCGATGCCGTTATCTCTTCTATTCGGGCTAAGATACCATCGGTAACATCGCCGCTTATTCCCCTGTTTATGGCATTTACTGTAGGGAATAAAGCCTTCCAGTTGCCACCGTCTGTAATGCTATTGCCCAAAAATATGATTTCGTTTTGGGTGTCTGGTTGAGATTCAAATGCATTCTTTTTATCGTAATAATAATCAGAATATATTCTTAGTGTGGGGTCAAATGTTAACGTATTTACTTCGCTTACATTGCCATTTTTATCAATATTTACCGGTATGCAGGTAAACATCCATTTCCATGAATTGCCGCCATGGGGAACTTTTAATAGTACTTTGTTCCAGCCTTTTTTAAGCTCAATTTTTATGGGTTTTCTGTAAAAATAATCTTCGTCTATAAAGGGTATTTCATCCGTTTTTGTGCCTAAGCCGGGTTGTTTCCATGTGGGAGGTTCAATTTCTTTGTTGTTTACCCAAATTTTTGGGTTGGTAGTATGCCATTGCCCCTGATTTGGAAATGGACCGCCACGCCGGCCTCCTGAACGTGACCAACCCTGAAAACCAATCCAAAAATCTTGTGTTTTAGCTTCCGGTGAATAAATATTAGTATAAGCGTAATAGGTGCCTTGCTTTTTATTGGTCAAAGCCGGAAAATCAAAAAAATGTTTAAAGTGGATGGTAGCTCCGGCCATGTTTTCTGACCAGTTAAAAGTATTGCCATCAACGGTATAGGTTTTTTTTATAGATTGTTCTACCGGAAAAGTTGCCTCCATATTGCCTTTATTGTCAAAAGGCCCAATGACTTTCCAAAAAATGTTCGTTTGTTTTAGATATGGGAAAGGTTTATCCTTAAAAAACAGATTGCGTTGAGCGATTACTTTGGTTTCGAAATGGGTAAAATTTTTAAACGCTTGTGAATTTATCGGGGGTAAATTAGACCAATATTCAGGATGATTTTTGTCTTTTCCAAGCCATATCGCATCGGCATAGAAAACAATGCTTGAATACAGCGGATTTTGTTTTAAAATGTCACTTTCATCGGCTACATTATTATCCGGCCAAACACATAAAATACCGCCTAAGGCTTTTTCATTACCTGTTTTTTGCCGTGCGGGCTGTTGAAAAAACAATCGTGTCATCCCTGAAAATGGGTCGAGATGGTTTACATAGTTGGCTCTGGAATCTATAAATTTATGCCCTTTTCGCGGTGGATGCTGTGCCCATAATTGGCTAATAGATGTGGTATCTTCTTTGATGTGAATGCCTTCTTCCCAAACGATAACTTTACGGTTGTGTTTTTTAAGTAGCTGGATGATGCTTAAAATGGTTTCATCGTTTATGTATTCTGTTTCCTTGCGAGCCTCATCCGTCCCAATATGAATGTAAGGTATGGTCTTTGCATCGGTAAGTTGGCATAACTCTTTAAACAAATTTAAAAGTACTGATTGTACTTTATTATCTCTCATGGTTTTAAAACCAAAAGCTCGCCTAAACGCTTCGGTATGTCCGGGAATATCAAATTCGGGGATTATGGTAATATGGCGTTCCGTACAAAATGCGACCAGTTCTTTAAAATCCTTTTGAGAATAAAATTTGCCTTGGTGGCGGCTGGTGGCCTTGTTTGATTGTAGTTCGGGATAGATTTTACTTTCCAATCGCCATCCGGGATTATCAGTAAGGTGCCAGTGGAACACATTGTATTTATACAATGCCAAAACTTCAATCTGCTCTTTTAGTTGGTCAATGGATTGAAAATTCCTGCCGGTATCGTGCATTAAACCGCGTATTTTAAAAGTTGGCCAATCAGTAATGTTTAATTGTGGCAACACACCAAATGCACTTTCTTTTCTAAATAGTTGCTTTAAAGTTTGAATGGCATAAAAAACGCCTTTTCCGGAAGGGGCAATGATAGTAATTTGATTGTTTATCAGGATCTTATAGGCTTCCGGGCTATTTTTTTCAAGAATTTCTTTTTGCAGGATTGTAATTTTTAATCCTTCCGTTTCTTCGGATAATCCTTTTGCGGTAAAAAAAGATTTGAGCAGGTTGCTTTCGGTATCAAAGTTGTTATTTTCAATGGAAAAAGCAACAAATTTCACTTCCGAATTACCGTAAACTATTTGCTGAGGTGTGGGAATTATGGGATACCTTGCACCTAAATCTAAACTGTCTGATGATACCGCATTGATATTGGCTAAGCCAAGAAAAAGCAGGATGTAAGATAACAGTTTGTTATTCATTTTTTAAGATTTGGAATACAACAACGTTTCTTATTAAGATAAAAAATCGGTATAATTCCAATCAGCCTCATTTTAATCTAGGTTTGAAAACGTAGAAGCAGGTAATCCGGATGCATTGGTTAGATTGCCGGTAGTATATCCGGTATAACCGTATTTTACATATCTTGGATGTTCTATTTCCGGATGCCACACCTCTAAAATATTGTTTGTAATTCTGCTTTTTGCAGGTTTAAATATCTTGTCTTTTCCGGCAATTTCTATATCCTTTACGGATTGATTGTCGGTAGTAGTTAAACCATCAGCATGTAAAAAATGGACTGCTAATGTATTGCCCAAAACATTTATATAATCCAGTAGTGGTCCGGAAAATGCGATGTTTTTTTGATAAGTTTGTGCCAAAGCAATATTGGCTAAACGTTTACCCACTATCCATTTTTGTTTGGGATGTATGTCTTTAGGGTTGCCTACATCCAAACTTACTGCCATGCCGGTATTTGGAATGGATAGTAACTTGCGTTGAGAATTACGAAAAGCACCCCATGTAGTTCGGTTTAAACTGCTTAACTGTACATAATAAAA
>PDQE01000029.1 GCA_002747735.1 Flavobacteriales bacterium
CTATAAACTCAACAGACGCTATTTTGGTGAAAACCTATTTGATAGACTGGTTATAGCTGTCAATCATCAATACTGGTATAAAAGTGTGTAATCAAATATATTTTTTCCTGTTTTCGTATAAAAACAACTAATTTATATTATTTATAGGTTAGTTTTTACATCACACTAAATTGCCTTAAAGTAATTATCACAATTATGAAACCCTTATATCAAAATTATATTTTACTTGTATTAGTTTTAGTCTTTATTAATTGCAGTAAAGAAGAACTTTCTCTTGACCCTAATGTAAATATATTAGGTAAATGGAAGATTATTGAGAATTCTTTAGGGCCAATAAGTTATCCTGGTGCTTATGAAGAGTATTTAATGGATAGCATACTATACATCTATAATAGTAAAGATGATTATTTTTATGATCAATATTGGTTTAGTAATTCCCTTTTATACAAAAAACATATATATATAAATCAAATTACTAAAGACACTCTACTAGTTGACATTCAATCATATCAGTATGAATTTTTGGATAATAACACTTTAAGACTTGATATACAGAATCCTGCATTGGTTCCTACTTTTATTTATAAACGTATAAATTAAACAATGATTATTAATCAAATATCCATTGTAAAGTATTGATATTTATACGATATGACTTTAGAGGAGTTGGTATGATCACGGGCGGTTCCTGTGATTCTTTTAAAAGTAGTTAAATGGGGGCAGTAGTTTCAGTTTGGAACAGATTTTCTAATGTGCAAATCTGGATTATCTTGTTAAATAAGATTTGGTATGTTAGAAAAGAGTAAATTTGTAACCATAAAATTACTTTTGTAATGAAAAGGGGCTGGCTTTTTTTTGCGGCGATAATTGTAATATTTTTTTTAGTAAGGTGGTGGTATAATAATCCGTCAACTTCTGAATTGAGAAAGGTTTACAGCAGCGGTGATAATACCCTTTGGCCAGAGCCCCATTTGGATTTGTCAGTTGTTCCTTATTTTGAGGAAATTGGGCCATTGCCCAAAATTGAATTTCCGGAATACAATCCTTATTCTGAACCTAAGAAAGAGTTGGGGAAACTACTTTTTTTTGATCCCAGGCTTTCGCGTTCCGGACAGATTGCCTGTGCTTCCTGCCACGACTCTCAACTGGGGTGGGCAGATGGCAAAAGGGTGTCTTTTGGACATGACCGAAAAATGGGTGCACGCAATGCAATGACAATTTTAAATTCGGGTTTTGTAGATTCTTTATTCTGGGATGGCAGGGCTGTTTCACTTGAAGATCAAGTCCATTTCCCCATTCAAGATAGTGTGGAGATGAATGCCCCATTTGATATGGCTGTAAACAATATTTCTAAAATTGCAGGATACCGCACTTATTTTGAAAAAGCTTTTGGAGACAGCAAAGTTACCAAAGAACGGATAGCTAAGGCCATAGCAACTTATGAACGAACTATTGTAAGCCGCAAAAATCGGTTTGATAAGTTTGTTGAAGGCGATAGTACACAACTAACCGATAGTGAAATATTAGGGTTACACTTGTTCCGCACAAAGGCAAGATGCATCAATTGCCATAATTCTCCCCTGTTTTCTGATAACAGTTTTCACAATACCGGACTCTCTTACTACGGAAGGAAATATGAAGATTTAGGTAGATATGATGTAACTAAAAAGGCTAAAGATGTAGGCAAATTTAGGACTCCTTCGTTACGAGAACTTCAATTTACCGCACCTTATATGCACAATGGCCTGTTTCCTATACTTAGCGGTGTTATTAATATGTATGATGCCGGCATGCCAAGACCCAAACGAAAAAAACACCAATTAAACGACAGTCTTTTTCCGGCTACTACACCTTTGGTAAAAAAACTAAATCTTACAGATGCCGAAAAAAAAGCATTACTTGATTTTTTACTTGCTTTGAGTGAAAGGCGGCACCGTGAGCAACCGCCCCGGCTTGTACAGTAATATTTTAACGGCTCCAGGGAGCCAATAATCGGTTTTTGCTTTTTAAAGCCTCCTTTCTAACCTTTTCGGGATAGGATTTGTCCTCTATTATAGCTGTGCAACAATCTATAATCTGCGGTTTCTGATAAGATAGATTAAACCAACCTAGAGCTTCTAACATAAGTACCTGTTGTTTTGGGTTTTTGGAATCTTTTAAAAATTTGCAAAAATCTGGTACGCCCGGATGATAATTATAGTTTCGCAGCGAACGGATGGCAAACTTTACCTTTTTGTTAGAACTATCCGGATTTAGGATTTCCGTGACAGATTTATCCCAGCGTCCCGTATTTTTTTCAAGTTTGCGTTTAATTTCCGGCTTAACCTTATCTGAGTGGATATAATTTGTAGTCTTTTGGTAAATAGTATCAAAGGCATTCATTATCGCTTCTTTTGGAAATAGTTGAAGGGATTGTTTTATGTTGAAACTTTCTCGGATACTCGTATTATTTGCAACGGCGGCAGTAACTAAAGGAGCAACCAGTTCCTCATCTCCGCATTTGCCTATCAGGTAAAGTGCCTCCCTCCTTATAAGTTCATATGAATCTTGTATTGCCAAAACCAGTGCTTTTTTAAAGTTTTTATCGTTTAAAGCTGTAAGGAGCTTAAGGCTTTCCATACGAACTACTTCTTGTGTGCTGTTTTGAAAGGTGTTAAAAAGTAAATCCGAGATTTCCGGATAATTGTTTTCGTAAAGTTTTAGCAGAGCTAGAGCCTGAATATCAGGATAAGAGGCATTTAATTGATTCTTCCAAAAATCTATATCCAAATCTTTATCTGCTAAAGCCTCGTTTAAATTAAATGGAGCCATAACTGATGAAAAATGGAAAGTTGGGTCACCTATAATGTGTTCGTCAGGCCATTTGTCTTGTAGGGTACTTACCGAATTGGCATGAACCACTATGGTATTTCCTTCTCCAAAAATGTAAGCACCGGAGAGATATTCTCCCAATTGAAAAGCACCATTAAAACACGAGTCAAACATAATAAACCGGGCATTGGGAACATACCCTTCCATATCGGCCAAAGTAACATCCATTTTTGCATAGTTGATGGAATCTATTCTGATTTGATTTTCATCAAAGGTGCCTTCAAACCAGTCTAAGGGCACACCATGACGTTGATGGTAGCTCTGTTTTACTTTTTCGGTATTTTGCCCTTTTTGTTTTGCAATTCTTAGTTTAGAACGTAAAAACAACTTAATTCCTTCTACCTGTTGAGTGATTCCTTTGGCATCCGGAAGGCCATTTAAATATTGTACATCTTTATTCCCGTGGTGATGCAATAAAGCCATATCCAAATCATTGCGTTGTAATTCGGACATTAGTCGTTGACGAATGTGTTTGTCGAATGAAAAATCGATATATTCCAGTCCGTTTTGCTGTTTTTTTAGCCATGGAAATTGCTCGTATAATGCTATTTTTTCATCCATTCTGGCAAGCATGGATTCAGAATTATACCCATGGCCAGCAAAGAAAAGAACCTCATCCAAAACGTTTTTCTCTTTTTTTAAACGAACCACTTTTGTCAGATACTTTTTTAGGTCTTCGTATTTATGGTCTGTTTCAAAAGGTTTTATCCTGCCCGTGTAAATTTCCGGTGCCAGATATTGGGATGATTCTGGTTTTAAGGAATAATAATGCAGGTTGGGATGTATTGAATCTTTTTTTAAAAACTCAAATCTTAGGTCAAAATCATCATAAAATCTATCGGAAGGAACGGATGATTGTTCCCATGAAAAACGATCTTGGTCCATTTTAAAGGCTCGTGTAAAATGCTGGGCATCAAGAATCATGGGTACGGGAATATCTCCTATAAAAACAGCACCTTCTAAAGGATGTTCCTTTTTTTGGTAATATTGCATTAATTGTTCTCTGATAGAATTGGAATCGCCTACGGAATCTACTATAATAAAGGGTTCTAATCCATCTTCGGCTATAGAAAAAGCATAGGCATCTACCGCTGTTTTGGCATGCGTATAGCTGTCTTTATCAATAACAATAGCAAATCCCGGGGTTCTTGGTAAATTACTGCAAGATAATACCAACATGCTCAAACAAAGTATTATGCAATAACCCGACCTGAAATTCATATTGTTTTAAAGTCTATGTTTTATCTTTAAATAATTTTGGTCTTAAAAAGATACTCCCATTTTTATTACGCTATATAATCGATAGGCATTATTATCAAAATAGGGAACTTTATCCATGGTTTTAATCCATCTGCTTTCAAACGCCAAATATGGCAATACTTTTGATTTAAACAAATAGGGAAGCCCAAATTTTATGAAGCCGTTTAATTGGAAGTTATCAGTACTTCTGTAGTAATGATCGGGGTATGTTACCCTTTCTACTAATAAGATTTGATCTATCTCCAAATCGGATTGTAAATTGTATCGATAACCAAGATTAATATTGAGGGAAAGATTGGTTTTTCCCAATTGCCATTGTTTATAGCCGCCTATATTTCCGGTTAAATTGTAGATGTCTTGTTTATAACCTTCGGGATAGAAATTACCCATATCCATTTGAAACTGAACTCCTGCAGAAAGAATATGATTGGTAAATCCATCTTTCTTTTGATGAATCATGTTGTATTGTATGCCTGCCTTGGCAATGGCTTTTTTGTATCGAATAGATTCATTATACACCTGCCAGTATTGTGTGCCATCGCCGCCGGTAACCTGTTTTTGATCAAACCATTTACCTTTTACTTCGGTAAGGCTACCCTGAAGTTTTATTTCATTAAGCCCATTATCATGTAAAAAACGGATGCGATTGGTTAAATTCAGCGTAAGAGCAGAATAGTCTCCGGACAGGAATCTTGTATTTATTGTTCCTTCTTGTGCTCTTTCATATTCACTCAACAATTGCAGTTCCAAAAGATTAGTCCAGTTGGTATTTTTATATTGTGCCTGTAAGCTGCCTCCGTAGTTCCATCCTTTGTAATTTCTTGAAAAATAGTCATCAGACAAAACAAGGTATTTACCAAAGCCCATAAAACGGAAATAATGGTAATTGGTGTAATGGTCTTCTACATCAAAATCTACTTCCTCCAGAAACCGACTCACTAATAAATTGGCACCTATTTCCCAATTGTCATGAACTAAGGTAATCCCGGGTCTAGCGGAAAGTATCATTGAAGAAATCCTAGGACGGGGATCAGTTTGATCTACCTTTTTCCCAACTTTATACGATACGGATAATCCCCATTTTAGAATTCCCGAAGCATTTTGGGAAGCCACTTTGCCTTCAAGGTTAAAAATTTCGTTATCGTAATTTCCACCAATAGAATCGGCAATAATAAAAGGATTTTCCTCTGCAATAAACGATACGTCATTCCAATTGAGCGAGTGTTCCTTACTTTTTCGGTAGCCCATTTTACCGTAAAATGTTATGTTGTTGGGCTTGGAATAGCCTTCTGTGGCAAAACTGATGGCATCAATGGCTTTGGGGTTGTTGTAATTATAAAAACTCCCTCCAGTGTGTTCAAACCCAAGGAAAACATCAACAATTCGTTGGTCTATATTGGTCAAAGCAGCAGGATTGTTAGTAGTGAGCCACGGATGTTTTACGTATAATAATTTTAATTCATCCATATTTGTGATACTATCATTCAAGTTGTTTTGGGCCTGTGATATAAGACTACAAGACAAAAGAAACAAAGTGCAAAAACAGTTTTTAGCACGCATAGGTTATTTAAAATTGAAAGGCACACGGAGGTGCCTTTCTTGTGTATGAATTTAATTAATCTACTGCTGTTGGGTGTATAAATGGTGTAGGTGTTTGAGAACCAAGAAAATCTTCTGTTGAATTGTTGGTATCTTTATAAATAACCTTGCCATCTATAATTTGTTTTACCTTTCTTCTAATACTCTCGCCAACGTAAGTTCCTGAGCACCAAACTTTACCGGCATCTAAATCGGCAGGTATTCTTTTATGTCTTTTGTTCTCTTCTGCACGAACTACCTCAACAGCATCAATCACATATTCTTTGGGAACCATTAGGTATTCTTTGGTGGAAGTACTGCCGGGACGTGTCATTAAATTTGAAGGATTCTGTGCCCAGGCTACAGGGTCGGTTCCATCAGGTAATCTAAAGATAATAACTCCTGCTCCAAAAACCGAGTGAAGCCAATCGTACATTTTTGTTGATGTGGTAAACATCATAGAAAGATTGGGTACGCCGGGGGCATCGGCATCCTTGCCATTATTGATGTCTCCACAATAGGTTTCCCAATTTGCATTACCTAAGTTTACAGGAGAATCAGGATTGCCTGCCGGGTCAGTTTTGTGATCTATACCATCTTGAGCAATAACAATACTGGTACGGGCTTCTAATGGATAATCATCTCCGTCTCCGGGAACATACCATACATGAAACTGTAGTGGTAACCTGTCCATTAATTTACCGTTTTCATCAACCCAATCGCTTTCACGAGAACTGTTTGGCTGCATAACACCAATACATAGACCATCCAAATAAATGGTATCATCAGAGTTATTGTAAATTTCATGAAACTGATCGGAATAATATCTTCCATCTTCAGGGGTTTTTGACCCTGTATAATAGATTTCTTTAAAAACTAATCCTCCTCCAAGAGCTTTAGCCGTTAATGTAATTTCAAAGGAGGCATCAGATGAAAGGGTTGTATTGTCCAAGACTCCATTAAAGGAAAATTCTTCATTTTCGCCAACGGCAGAAATAGAATACGTTCCTGATTGCAATCCTTTAAGAGTGGCAACGCCATTTGCATCGGTAATAGCCTTTATAGTATCTCCTGAAAGAGTATTGGTAAAGGTAACACTTATTCCTTCAGCAAGGGTGTTATCGTATCCGTCCGGATATTTAACCGTTATGGTAGCGGTATAGGTCTTAGCTATATCATCATCGTCCTTGTTACAAGCTACGAAAAACAAGATCGCAAGGGTCATAAATAATAATTTGAATTTTTTTGTTTTCATAATATTAGAATAATTAGGGTTAAAATTTAAGTTTTACTTCTGCCCCAAAATAAATTGAGGTATTGCGTTTAGAATATCCACTTGTTCTATCAGATTTATGATAAGGTCGGTGGTTTAAAAAATTATTAGCGGTAAAAGAAATATCCAGATTTTGAGCCAATTCCTTAGTCAATCTAAGGTTAAATTGTGCTACAAACGGATAGCTTTCTTCCAAAAAATAATAATCTGAATAGGTGTCAACCATAGTACGGTATGGAACTTGCCGATACAATGTGCTATCCCATGTGTAATAATTTCCCGCTAAGTCAATATAACCCAGAGGGGCTACATTTTTTAAAACATTGTTGCCTTGGTATGAATACACATTGTCCACGTCTATTTTTTCACCGTTTTGGGTTACATAAACATAGGGGATATTATTTTCATCCTCATAAAGATATTGGATTTTATAAAACCAAATGAGTTGTGCGGTAAGGGAAATCACCATTTTTATGGAAGGAATGTGAGTAACTGTCCTTATATTGGTGTTTAATCTTTGTCGGAGTGTCTTGTTTCCGGCAGGAAAAATGGCTATATATGGAAATGCACCACCCTGATATAGTGTTGAAAATGACTGATAGGTCTTTTGTGTATTATATGTTTCTGTAAACAACCATGCACCATCAACAATTACATCTGTGCTTACAGGTTCTATTTTTCCAAGATTTAGGGTATATTCAATTCCTTTTTTAATCCGTACCTGATCGTTAACCGGAATTCTATAGAATGAAAATGCTGTATCTTGAACCGAAGTGGCTGGAAAAATTTGATTATTTTCATAATAATATACACCTTCTCCTTCTACAAAAAAGGGATTTTTATCAGCACCATTAACCTGATACTCGGTATGTTTTAAAAATAACGGAACACGGCTAAACCCAAATCCTCTTGTTTGTTTTTCATGATAGGCCGTTACCTTTCCCGAAACTTTGCCTAATGAAAAATCAAGGCCTGCCTCAAACTTTTGATTATAAGACGGTTTAAGGTCGGAGTTGCCGGTATCCTCAACTATTTTTGTGGTAACTACGGCTAGGGAACTATCACTTCCGTCATAATAATTAAAACTAATTGAGTCAAAATAAGCCTTGTCGGGATAAAGATGGAGCAATGTGGGCATTTTTGCAGCTATCCCGTAACCAAAACGTAAGGCCAGATCATTGAATGTGTTGTTATTTGTATTGTTAAGGAACTGATATCTTAAATTCACCCTCGGTTCTAACGTAGTATTTCCATTGGTGGTGAACAATCCTTGAGGTTGAGTATTGTTGAACCGCAAGCCCATTCGACCAGTAAATTCTGTAAGCCCAATCGGAAAAGAAAAACGGTCGTCTACAAAAATAGCCAGAGTATTCAATGAAGGAATGTCCTTGTACGACCGGGGCCTGAGAGTACTGATGGAATTGATGACCGGAGGGTAGTTGATATTGAATTGTTTGCCATTGCCATTATTACCATCCGTACGCCATTCTACTCCCAATTTGATATTGTTGTGCCAATTACCAATATTGAAAGCCATACTTCCCTTAATCTGGGCAAAAATATTAAAAGGTTTGCCATCTATCGTCATTTCAGAATAATATTCAGAGGGAATAAAATTGGCCTCGTGTTCCCCTTCTTCATAGGAGGTTGCCAATGGCATGGTACCCGCTGTAACCGTTTTTAAATCTTTGATGTAATCTTTGTTATGGGTATAACTTCCGGAAAAATTATAGGATAGGTTGGTAAGCCAAGGCAGGTCTAATTGCCACATTCCGTTTAAACCCGCCCTAAATCCTTTAAAACTGGAATTAATAACCTCATCTGATTTTAATTCCGGATCAGTCTTCGCATCATCTATAGTTTCAAAATATGACAATCTTACATTAAAGGAAATGGGTTTAGTTTCTTTTAAAAACGTATTAGAATAACCCAAATTACCTGTTAATCTTTTAAAACCTTCGTATTTTCTACGTTTGTCTTGATAAGATTCGGTATAATCAATTCCAAAATTTAAACTTCCTTTTTCATTGTTTAGGAGAAAACCTTTTCCCAGATAAAATATTTTGGTTTCCGGATCAAGGGCCATTTTACCCTCGTAAGGAGTTTCACCTGCTTTGGTTTTTACTATTACGGCTCCGGAAGTAAGATCGCCATATTCTGCTGATGGAATACCTCTAATTACTTCTATAGACTCAATATTGTCTGTTGTAATGCTCCTAAGGTCAATACCGGCTCCTGCTACCGTTGGAGCTTTATTACCGGTGCCAGACCTTGTTGTAGAGGTTACTTGCAGGTTAGCATTGTTAGAAATTGGTACACCATCAACTATAACAGCAGCACCAAGAGCACTGTTGTCATTTTCTTTCATTTCTCTGAGTTTTATTTGAGCGGGAGTGGCCAAAGTGGGATTTTTAGTAATTTGTCCGGGTAATAATTGAAAAACATCAACCAAACTTTTGGGCTGTAAGTGCCTAATGGCATTTTGCTCTATTTTAGAAGAAGTGGTAAGTTTTTTTTCCTGAGCAGTAACCACAACTTCAGGCAGGCTCAATGAAGCTTGTTCTAACTCTATTATTAAAGGCTCCATTTTAGGTTTAACTACCACTGTAAATTGTATTTTAGTATAACCAAGACAACTAAGTTCAACAATATATGATCCGGAATTTAATTGAGGTATTAAAAACAAACCATCTTCATCCGTTACGCCCCATTTCCCTAAATCATTTAGCAAAAGAGTTGCCATCTCAACGGGAGTCCCTGTCTGCTTGTCCAAGACTTTGCCTTTAAAGTCAGTTTTTTCTTGTGATTCAGAGGTTTGTGTTAAAAACAAAAAAAATAAAAACAATAACAAATATTGAAATTGCCGATAATGCATAAATTATACTCAATAAAGTAATAATTGTTCAAATTTAGTTGTAATTACAATAAATAACAAATTATTCTTACTTAGTTTAAATAAGTATAATTCCTTTTTTCCTGTAATAGTATTATTTAGAGGTATTCTAAATTTGAGCTATTTTTTAGTAAATAGAAAAAGTAAAGATGATTTTCGGTAATAAAAAGTATTAAGAAAAATTAAGTTGGAGTAAAAAGGAGAAATTCTATACCTATTTCTGTATCCATTGAAATAAAAAAGCTTCACATTTTTGTGAAGCCCTTTATCTACTAGTAGCGGGGACTGGACTCGAACCAGCGACCTTCGGGTTATGAATGCAGAAAAAAGAACGTAGGGTAGATTCAACAAGCCAATGCAATTTTTTAGCCAATTTAGAAAAGTTTAAACCACTTCATTATACGGATTAAGAAATTAGACAAGGCAGTTATCCGTAAAAAGAATGGACTCAAGCCTAAACAGTTTGCAAAACGACATTAAAATAAAACAAATAGATTATATTTCACAAGAATAATACAGGTTCAATTAATTTGATTTTAATTGTATGTTTTTGAGTTGGTTTGCTATCCGTTCATGGAAATCAAAAACTCTTGATTGTTTTTGCTGAATTTAATTTTCTCACTAATAAATTCCATAGCTTCAATAGGATTCATATCCGCTAAGTATTTTCTGAGTACCCACATGCGTTGAATGGTTTTTTCATCTAATAAGAGGTCATCTCTACGCGTACTGGATTTAACCAAATCTACCGCAGGATAAATTCTCCTATTGGAGATATTTCTGTCTAATTGCAATTCCATATTGCCGGTACCTTTGAATTCTTCAAAAATAACTTCGTCCATTTTAGAGCCTGTGTCGGTAAGAGCGGTTGCTATTATGGTTAAAGAACCTCCATTTTCTATCTTACGGGCGGCACCAAAAAACCTTTTGGGTTTATGCAGTGCATTAGCGTCTATACCACCTGATAGTATCTTTCCGGAAGCCGGTGCTACGGTATTGTAAGCTCTTGCCAAACGCGTTATGGAGTCTAAAAGTATAACTACATCATGTCCGCATTCTACCAGCCTTTTGGCTTTGTCTAAAACAATATTAGCTACTCGTACGTGTTTTTCGGCCGGTTCATCAAAAGTAGAAGCAACAACTTCGCCTCTTACATTGCGTTGCATATCGGTAACTTCTTCCGGACGCTCATCAATGAGTAAAACTATTTGATATACCTCCGGATGATTGGAGGCTATAGCGTTGGCTATATCCTTTAAAAGCATGGTTTTTCCCGTTTTGGGTTGGGAAACTATCATTCCTCTTTGTCCTTTGCCAATAGGAGAGAACAGGTCAATAATTCTGGTAGATACAGAACTGTTTTTTTCTTCAATATTAAATTTCTCGTTTGGAAATAAAGGTGTTAAATGTTCAAATGCCACTCGGTCTCTAACTATACTTGGGTTTAGCCCGTTTATTTTAGAAACTCTTATTAACGGAAAGTATTTTTCGCCTTCCTTAGGGGGCCTTACTATCCCTCTCACGGTGTCGCCGGTTTTGAGCCCAAATAATTTTATTTGTGATTGTGATACATAAATATCATCGGGAGAGGAAAGATAATTGTAATCTGAGGATCTCAAAAAACCATACCCGTCTTGCATGATTTCTAATACACCCTCACTTTCAATAATGCCGTCAAATTCAAAATCTGGATCTCTGTATTTGTTCCCTTTTCCGTTGCCTTTGTGGTGATGTTTTTTTGCGGTTTTTTGACCGTTTCCGTTGTTTTTCTGGTCTTTGTTGCCGTTTTTTTGATGTGTCTTAGTTTGTTTTTTGTTAGAAACCTTGTTGTCTCGCTTATTATCCGCATTTTGATGTTTAGGCGCAGGCGATTCTTTTTTTGAATCTTCTTTTGGCTCTTTACTTTCCAAAGTTTTATTTGACTTGGATTTTGATGGCTCAGAAGAAGATGAATTACTGGTTTCTTTTTGAATACGTTTTCTGGGTTTTCTTTGCTTAGGTGCGTCGCTCTCCTTTTCTATAGCTTTAGGATTGGCGGCTTGTACATCCAAAATCTGATAAACCAAATCTAATTTTTTAAACTGTTTGTATTTTGGTACACCTATACTTTTTGCAATTTCTTGTAATTCGACTAATTTTTTTTCTTTTAATAAATTGATGTCAAGCATTGAATAAATTGAATAAATGAATGTTAATTATAAAATTTACCTTTATAAAAGGTGGGATAATGGATATGATAACTGTGTTTTGTCTTAAATATTGTAAAGAAGTAACCTACAATACCTTGTAATTAGCTTTGCAATAATACAAATTAAAATTAAATAAATAATTTTTTTGTAAAAAAGTTTAATTATTTTTGCCAAAAATATAGCTTATACGGCAATGATTCAAAGAATCCAATCCATTTATTTACTCCTTTCTGCTGTTTGTTCTCTGGGGCTTACTCAGTTTTTAGTTTTGTGGGGCCATCAATCAGATGGGGTAATCTATGTGTTTTCGTTATTTAAAAGTGAAGAATTGTATTTAAAGATTATTCCCTATCTCTTTATTTTTTCCGGAGCTTTAAGCCTGATAACTATATTTTTGTTTAAAAACAGGAGAAGACAAATATCATTAAACAGATTAAATATTATTATAAACTTTTTACTAATAGGTTTAGTATTATATTATCTACTAACCTTGTCCGGAGAAAATATTATTTCTGAGAAGGGCATTGGGGTGGTCTTGCCACTGGTTTCTGTAGCTTTATTGGCTTTAGCTAATAAAGCTATTAAAAAGGATGACGACCTCGTAAAATCTGTAGATAGATTGCGATAACCTATCGTCTTAGTTATATGTGCGAAACCCGCTTTATTTAAAGTGGGTTTTTTTTACGTTTAATTTTGAATAAGAATTGGATTAACTCGTATTAATAACCTGAATTCGGTTAATATAATCCGGTATAACAAATAAATGGGATCTGTAAGATGACGAATGGGGTGTGTTTAAATATTATGTTCAAAACAAAAGCAGCTGTGTCATTAAACACAGCTGCATACTTGCAAAAATATTGCAAAAATTTGGAGTATTTGTCGTCGCTAAACACTTTTATGTATACTCCTCCATAGTAATAAGGGGAGAAAAGAATTTGGAGTAAAGAGTTCAACTCTTTTTGTAAATAGGAGTTTCTTTTCTCAATGCTAAGATAGTAAAAAAAAATAAAATGCTGTGATTATTTTTTAAAATTTTATGAAAAATAAGTTAACTTAAACAAAATCAGATGAATAAAATGTTAAAATTAGGTGTTTTTATGCCAAATTTTCAGGGTTTATAACGTAAAAAGTCTTAATTATTCATCTATTTTTGAAGAATTTAGTTCAAAAAATGAACAAACTCATGGTTTTTAGGGAGTTTAAAAAATACCTGATTTCTCTATTGACAAGCGGTGTTTATAATCTTATTTTTGGGCACTGAAGTAGTAGCTTGATATTTTATCGGTTTGTTAAAAAACAAATATCAATAATTTAAAATTTTATGAAGAAAATTTTACTTGCTCTAAATGTCGTTTTTTTTATTATCTGTTTTTGCTGACAATTCTGGTAAGTCTATAGTATTAACGGATATAAAAGGTACTTTATTGCAATCTTATCTTGCTACTATCAAAAATGATACCCAAAAAGCTGTTGCATTTATGGTAAATGCGGGTACTTTAGTTACTAATACTGTAGAAAATAATATTACCCATATTGACTTAATCGAAAACAAAAATGCTAATAAAAACATAAAACATACCATTAATATAATAACCAAAGAAAAGTCAAAAAAGCTCATGTTATAATATCTAATTTGCTTATTTAATAATCCGGAGGATGTTATTTCTTCGGATTTTTTTTTAGTTAATTAAAGATTTTTATTGTAAATTAACCGCTTAAAACCTGCCAATACATTTTTTACTAACCAAAGATGATACTAGAACAAGAGATAACGAATATTCTAAAAGATAAAATTACAGTCCACATTGCTGATGATCACAAAGTTCTAATAGACGGTGTAATGGCAGTATTAGGCTTAGAAAAGGATATTGACGTAGTAGGGTACTCACTTAACGGACAGCAAGTTCTGGACTGGTTTCAAAACCATTCGGCAGATGTTTTAATTTTGGATATAAACATGCCGGAATTGGATGGCCTGGAAGTCTTAAGACGTTTTAAATCACTGGAAGATGTGCCAAAAATAATTATTCTGTCCAGCTACGACGATATTAAACTTATAAAAGAGGTCTTAGCCATAGGTGCCAGTGGTTTTATTCCTAAAAAGTCTGCCGGTGAACTTATTGTTAAAGCCATACGTAGTGTGGCTTCCGGTAGCCAGTATTTTAGTGAAGAGGTAAAAGAAACTATGATGAAAACTCTTATGGGTAAGCCCTTGGGCGAAGCAAAAAATCCGGATGGAGTACTCATTAGCTCTCTTACCAGAAGGGAATATCAAATTCTAAAATTAATTGCCCAGCAATATACTACCAAGGAAATAGGAGATACTTTGGGGATAAGTGAGAGTACAGTAGATACCCATAGAAAAAACCTCATAAAAAAACTCAATGTAAAAAACAGCGTTGGATTAGCTATCTTTGCAATGAAAAACGAAATTGTCTAAGCTGTATTACGTGTACTTTTTTAAACTAAATCAATCCGGCTTCACAGGAAGAAGACTTGTTGTCCTTTTTGTTCTTTTATTATTTTTTACAAAGGGGTTTTCGCCAATATTTTCCCAGACAGATGGCCGTTTTTCTCAAATAAAAGAATTGCTGGAGCAACAGAACTACACTGGTGCATTGGCCGAAGCCCGAAAAGAAGAAGTAAATTATAATTACAAGACAAATACCACTGCATATCATCAACTAAACTTGCTCAAAGCTACTGCATTACACGGTTTGGACAGCGTGGAAAGAGCAGTTGACATTTTGTTAGATAAATTTGATATACTATCAGTAAACAGAGAATTTACACAGTATGCCACACAGTACAGTTTGCTGTTGGGAACCATATTTTCAGAGGCGGATAATTATAAAAAATCTATTGATTATTATCGTATTGCTTTGGAGAAATCAATGTTTGATAAGGATACCGTTAATATCTTAAAGTCAAATTTAGAAATTGGGAAAAATTATGCTTATTCCAGTAAAAATAACATCGCAAAGATTTATTTTAAGAGAATTATAGATTTTCCGAAAAATGAAGCTACGCAAAGTTACATATCAGATGCTTATAATAATTTGGCCAATTTGGTGAGTAGTGACAATTTGCCGTTGGCAGAAAAATATTACAACAAATCTTTTGAGATATTAAAGTCTCAAAAAGACACGGTAGGCTTAGCCACAGGAATGATTAATCTGGGCGGTATTTATTTTGAAAAGCAGGAGTATGAAAAAGCGATAACTGTTTATCTAAACGCTTTAGAAACTATAGAGGATGTAAAAACCGAAAGGGCTTTGCAGACCAAAGAGTATGCATTGTATAATCTGGCTTATGCCAACAAAATGGTAAATAATTTTAAAGATGCCTATTCTTATCTGGAGCAAGCTACTAATTTAACAGAAGGCCTGTCTAGTAGGAAAGTTAGTGAAAACCTGGCCGAAATAGAAGCCAAATATAATGTTGCTAAACAAGCTCAGGCGGTAGAAGAGGAGAAGTCAAAAAGATTTAGGACACAAGTGCTTTTATACTCGGCGGTGTTTGCATTTGTCGTTTTTTTAATATTGCTCTACATAGTATATCGTAATTATAAATTAAAACAACGCAATAAAATAGAGTCGTTAGAAAATGAACTCCAAATAAAGTTAATAAATGCCGCTATAGATGCCAAAGAAAAAGAGAGAAAATCTATAGCCTCTATCCTTCATGATAGTGTGAGTGCCCTATTGTCTTCGGTAAATTTGCATTTGCAAGCCAGTAAATCTCAATTCAGTCAGACTACACCTACAGAGATTTCAAAAGCTCAGGATATTGTAAATGAGGCTTCGGTAAAAATTAGAGATTTATCGCATGAACTAGTATCTCCGGTTTTGTTAAAATTTGGATTGGCCTTTGCTATTAATGATATCTGTCAGAAATATTCCAATACAGAATTATCGCTAAAAAGCAACGATAAAAATATTGAAAGGTATGATCAGGATTTTGAAATAAAAATTTACAATATCATTGAAGAACTTATCAATAATATTTTAAAACACAGCAAAGCTACGGAAGCCAATATTATATTGTTACAGATAGATAATAATATCCTTACTATACGAATAATAGACAATGGTATAGGTTTTGATACCAAGGCTGCTAAAAATAAGGACGGTTTGGGACTAAGTCATATAAATGCACGGGTAAAAGCAATGAAAGGTATCTTTACCGTAGAATCTACAACACAAAAAGGTACCAGTATTTTTATTAAAGTTCCTATAAAACACAAAGAATAACAGTTATTAGCCTCTTTTGGCCAATTCCACAATCTCCAGATTCTCTATTTTTCCATTGTTAAGGGTAAACCGAAGCATGGTGCGAACGGAGTGAAAACCGTGGTTACCGGCAGCTCCCGGATTTAGATGCAGTACTTTGTGTTTCTTATCATACATTACTTTTAAAATATGTGAATGCCCACAGATAAAAATATCTAAATCATTGTTTAAAAGAATTTCTTTAACGTGAGGGTTGTATTTTCCGGGATACCCGCCTATATGTGTTATAAAAACTTTTGTCTTTTCTACTGTAAAAATGTTGTCTAATGGAAATTCTTGTCGTATTTCATGGCCGTCAATATTTCCATAAACCGCCCTTAAGGGTTTTAGGCTTTTTAAATTATCGGCTGTTGCCAAAGTGCCTATATCGCCGGCGTGCCATACTTCATCGGCCCATTTTACGTGTTTTATAATTTTTTCATCTATATGGCCATGGGTGTCTGAAAGTAATAATATTTTTTTCAAGGTTATGACAGTTTATGATTAGCCTTGCATTCAATTTTATATCTTTGCAATGGACAAAAGTACAATATATTGCGGTATTTTATTCAACTGGCTTATCTGGGAAAACACTACAGCGGATGGCAATACCAGCCCAATGCCAGAACCGTTCAGGAAACTCTTAATAATGCGTTGCAGACTATTTTGCAAGAGCAGGCAGCAATAGTTGGAGCCGGCAGGACAGATACCGGTGTGCATGCAAGTAATATGATAGCTCATGTAGATTTGGAAAAATCTATAATTGAACAGGAATTGGTGTATAAATTAAATGGTCTGTTACCTGATGATATTGTGATTAAAGCTGTGTATGCGGTTGCAGATGATGCTCATGCCCGGTTTAGTGCCATATACAGGAGTTATGAATATAGAATTTGGCTAGGGAGAAATCCGTTTGAACTGGATACATATTGGCAATTGCATCAACAAAAACCTGATGTAAACAAAATGAACCAAGCCGCCCAAAACTTATTAAAATATACTAATTTTAAATGTTTTTCTAAAAGTAATACAGATGTAAAAACCTATAATTGTCATATTTCTAAAGCTCAATGGCAATTGGAAGGAAAGAAATTAATATTTTATATCACCGCAGACAGGTTTTTAAGAAATATGGTAAGGGCTATCGTAGGAACTTTACTGGATATAGGTTTAGATAAGCGTAACGTTTTGGAAATAGTGGAGATAATTAAAAGTGAAGATCGTTCAAAAGCAGGCTTCTCTGTACCGGCACACGGACTTTTTTTAACTAAAGTGGCATACCCTAAAGAATTGGTAAATATAAATTATGAGTAATTCAGTAACCGGAAAGGCGTTTGACTTAGTAATATTTAGCCGTATCTTATCGTATGTAAGGGTGTATAAATTCCAGTTTATCATGTCCTTATTTGCGGTACTCGCTTTGGCTCTGCTTTCCGGTGGTGTTCAGCCTTTACTTCTAAAGCATGTTGTAAATGACTATATTATTAACAAAGATGCCGAAAAATTGTTACTCTTTGTGCTCATTATGCTGGGTGTACTTCTAACAGAAGTTATTTTGCAGTTTATATTTATCTTTTTTGCTAATTGGCTGGGGCAAAATGTTATAAAAGATATGCGTACCAGATTGTTTAAACGCATTTTAAAATTTAGAACTAAATATTTTAATACTACGCCGGTAGGTAAACTGGTTACTCGCGTAGTATCTGATATTGAGACTATTGCCAGTATTTTTGGGCAAGGGCTCTTTATTATTATTAGTGATTTGTTGAAAATGGTTATTCTCCTTGCCGTAATGTTTTATACAGACTGGCAATTAACTCTTATAGTATTGGCGATACTGCCTGTTCTAATTTATGCTACTAAAATATTTCAAATAAAAATCAAAGTTTCTTTTCAGGATATAAGGAACCAAGTGGCTAATCTTAATAGTTTTGTCCAAGAACGGATTAGTGGCATGAAGATAGTACAGTTATTCTCCAGAGAAAATATAGAATATAACAAATTTGAACGAATTAATGAAAAACATAAGAATGCTTACGTAAAAACCATATTTTATTATGCAGTATTTTTTCCCATTATAGACATTTTATCTGCTGTTACCTTGGGCTTAATTGTTTGGTATGGTGGGCTTAAAGCTGCTAATGCCAACAATCCGGAAATGCTGGGCGTAATAACCATGTTTTTAACTACGGCACAAGCTCTGTTTAGGCCATTGCGGCAAATTGCAGATAAATTTAATACATTACAAATGGGTATTGTAGCTGCAGATAGGGTATTTACCGTAATGGATGTTAAAGAAGACGAGCCGGATACCGGCACATTGGTTGCACCGCATTTTAAGGGTAATATAGAGTTTAAAGATGTTTATTTTAGTTATCTGCCTGATGAACCTGTACTAAAAGGTATTTCTTTTGAAGCAAAGCCCGGTGAGACTATCGCTGTGGTAGGAGCTACGGGTGCCGGTAAATCTACTTTAATTAATTTGCTCAGCCGTTTTTACCCAATAAAAAAAGGAGCTATAAGTATAGATGGTACAAATATAAGTGAATTTACTTTGTCATCTCTGCGAAACGAAATAAGCTTAGTCTTGCAGGATGTTTTTTTGTTTTCAGATACTATTTTCAATAATATTACATTGCATAATAATGATATTACTATTGATGAAGTAAAAGAAGCGGCTCAATTAATAGGCATTCATAATTTTATAATGAGCTTGCCGGGTAACTATGAATACAATGTAAAAGAACGAGGCGGAATGCTTTCATCCGGACAACGGCAACTTATTGCTTTTTTGAGGGCTTATGTAAGTAAGCCGGCCATTTTAGTTCTCGATGAAGCTACATCTTCCATAGATGCCCATTCAGAAAAACTTATTCAAAAAGCTACGAAAATTATTACAAAAAACAGAACTTCCATAGTAATTGCTCACAGATTGGCCACCATAAAAAGTGCAGATAAAATCATAGTTATGGATAGGGGAAAAATAGTAGAAAAAGGCACACATGCAGAATTGCTCAAAAAAGGCGGTTATTACAGCAAACTCTACGAAATTCAGTTTGAAACAGCCAAAGCAAGTTAATTGATTGCTTTACAATGAATGGCTATACCAAATTTTCCAGTAGTAATGTTTTTAGATGCTCTGTGTCATCAAACAGTACAAACTCTCCATCTTTGAGGAAAGATATTTGGCCGGTTTCTTCAGATACCACTAGAGCTAACGCATCATAACGCAGTGTAATCCCCAAGGCAGCCCGATGCCTTAAGCCAAATCGTGTAGGTATAGAAATGTCTTTTTCTAAAGGAAGGATAACTCTGGTAGCAGTAATAAAATTGTCTTCTATGATAACGGCACCATCGTGCAAAGGGCTGTTTTTGTAAAAAATACTCTTTAAAATCTCTTTATTTACCTCGGCTTTTTGCTTATCTCCGGTTTGTTTAATAATTTCTAAGTTGTTATTGCGTTCTATCACTATTAAGGCTCCGGTTTTGGTTTTGGACATGTCTTCACATGCTTTTATAATACTTTCTATATCTGTGCTTACTTCATAACCTTGCTGTTGGTTAAAATTGGTAAAAATTCGCCATTGTTTTAACCAGCCTTTTTTGCTGGCAAAATTAGATGAACCAATCATTAGCAAAAATCTTCTTATCTCTTGCTGAAAAACAATTATTAAAGCAATAAAACCGCCACCTAAAAATTTACCTAAAATATCACTTAGCAATACCATGCCCAGCAGGTCTGTGAGTCGCCATATTAAATACAGAATGGCTATACCCAAAAATATGTTTATGGCTGCGGTACCTCTTATTAATTTATAAATATAATAGAGCAGAGCTGCCACCAGAAGAATGTCCAGAGCGTCTAAAAAGCGGAAGTTTAAAAAATTAAATAAATCCAAATAATTTAGGTTTTTGTAAAAGTAAAAAATTTAAACCAATTCCATTTCGGAAACTAATTTTATTACCTCTATTGCGGGTTTTACATCGTGAACTCTTAAAATGTTACTGCCTTTTAAAATCGCAATTGTATGGCCAACGGAGGTAGCATTAAGTGCCTCTGCAGCCGTTATTCCCAGTGGTTTGTACAGCATCGACTTACGCGAAACACCGGTTAAAACAGGTCGCTCTAAAACTTTAAAGTGCTCCAGATGACGGAGTAATTGATAATTTTGTTCAGTGGTTTTACTAAATCCAAAGCCTACATCAATAATGATGTCATTTACCTTTAATAAGGTCAGTGCTCTTATTTTTTTTGAGAAATATTTTATGAGTTCGGTTATAATATCATTATATTTAGTCTGTTGCTGCATGTTTTGCGGATTGCCTCTCATGTGCATTATTACGTAAGGTACCTGTAATTTGGCAATAGTTTTAAACATATTTTTGTCTAAATTTCCTCCTGAAATATCATTAATCAGACATGCTCCTCCTGCAACACATTCCAAAGCCACTTTGCTTCTAAAAGTATCTATGGAAATAAGGCTGTCTTTAAAATTTTTTATCAGTAATTCTACCACCGGAACTACTCTTTTAAGTTCAGTTTCAATATTGACATCATCCCCTCCCGGACGGGAGGAATAACCACCTACATCCAGAAAAGTAGCACCTTCCTGAAGCATCTTTTCGGCCTGAGTCAATATTTGAGTATCCGTTTTTAATTTACCGCCGTCGTAGAAAGAATCTGGGGTAATATTTAAAATTCCCATTATTTTCGGCCGGCTAATGTCTATAAGTTTTCCTTTGCAGTTTATTTGCATAGCAACAATTTTAACTTGTTATTTTATGGATAACCGATTTTGTTTTTTTAGATGTAAAATTATGTAACAACTTCATTAGTTCCTCCACGGAATTTTCCACTAATAAAAGTTTTTTATTGGTGTTGTTTAAAAAGCCTTCTTTGCACATTGCATCCAGTTGCTCCAAAGTATGGTCAAAATAGCCGTTTATATTTAAGATGCCTACCGGTTTAGTTTCAATGCCCAGTTGGTTTAAAGTCAGTGCCTCAAATAGTTCGTCTAGGGTTCCAAAGCCACCGGGTAGTGCAATGTAAGCATCGGCAAGCCGGCTTATTTTTATTTTTCGTTTGGACATTTTCTTAGTATAAATCATTTTGGTAAGAGCAGTATGGGCAACTTCTTCGTGTTTGAGTAAATGCGGAATAACACCCGTTACTTCACCTTTATTTTGCAATACGGCATTAGCCAAGATACCCATAAGGCCTACTTTTCCACCGCCGTAAATAAGGCCTATTTTATTTTTGGCAAAGTGCTTGCCCAGAAGTGCAGCCTGTTCGGCATAAATTTGGTTATATCCCTTACTGGAGCCGCAAAAAACTGCTATGTTTCTAATGTTCATCGGTTGGATTTGTAGCTAAATGAGAAAAAACAAAAATAGTAATATATTTTTTATAAATTCGTGGGTTTAAAATGTGTAACGGATGCAACAAACTATAGAACAATATGATGCCGCTATAAAAATGTGTAAAGACTTGTTTGTGAAAAAGTTAAAAGATTATGGAACGGCATGGCGAATACTGAGGTTGCCATCTTTGACAGATCAGATTTTTATAAAAGCCCAACGTATAAGAACCTTGCAGCAGAATGAGATAAAAAAAGTAGATGAAGATGAAAAATCAGAGTTTGTGGGTATTGTTAATTATGGTATTATGGCTCTGATACAACTGGAACAGGGCGTTGTAGAACAACCCGATATAACTCCGGCACAAGCGGCCGGATTATACGATAAGCATATAACCGAAACCAAGACCCTGATGCAAGCCAAAAATCACGATTATGGCGAGGCATGGCGAGATATGCGAATTAGCTCTTTTACCGATTTAATTTTGCAAAAACTGCTCAGGGTAAAACAAATTGAAGATAATAGTGGAAAGACCTTAGTGTCAGAAGGTCTAGAAGCCAATTATCAGGATATGATTAATTATGCGGTTTTTGCCTTAATTCTTCTCGAAGAAACAAATAAATTATGAAAGTAATTGTACAAATATTACGTATAATCATTGCGGCAGTCTTTATCTTTTCAGGTTTTGTAAAGTTGGTTGATTCACTGGGTTCTGCTTATAAATTTGAAGAATATTTTGCTCCGGACGTACTCAATTTAGAGTTTCTAATACCTTTTGCATTGCCTTTTGCTATTTTGTTAATCTTAGCAGAATTGCTTCTGGGGGTGTTTTTGCTTATTGGATTTAAGTCAAAACTTACGGTTGTCAGCCTTTTTGTACTAACCCTTATATTTTTGTTTCTCACCTGGTATTCTGCCTATTATAATAAAGTTACGGATTGTGGATGTTTTGGTGATGCCATTACACTTACACCTTGGGAAACTTTCTATAAAAATGTGGTCTTTATTGTTTTTATTGTGGTAATCTGGTTTGGGGTTGAGTATGTCAAGCCGCTTTTTGCTCCGGTAGTGGTTAAATGGGTTTCTTTTATTACCTTTTTATTAGCTTTATTGGTTACTTATTACGTTTTACAACATTTACCCATAATTGATTTTAGGCCCTATGCTGTGGGCAAAAATATACCTGAAGGCATGGTTATTCCGGAAGGTGCCAAAGAAGCCGTTTATGAGGTTACCTGGATTTACAATGTTAACGGAAAAAATAGAAAATTTACTATGGAAGAAAAACCTTGGGAGATAGAAGGAGCCACTTTTGTGGATAGGGAAACCGTGTTGGTGGAGAAAGGCTATGAGCCACCCATTCACGATTTTTCCATGGAAAAGGACGGTGTAGATTTTACTGAATTTTTAATGCAAAAAGAAAAGTTGATGCTCATTATAATGTATGACATAGACAAAGTAGATAAAAGCCTTTTGCCTAAGGTGCAAACCCTCACCGAAAAAGCCATGCACAACGGTTATGATGTTTATGCAATGACAGCTTCAAAAAAAGAGGATTTTGAGCAGATAAAAGCAGATTATAATCTGCATTTTGATATGCTGTTCTGCGATGCAACTACTTTAAAAACCATTGTTAGAGCTAATCCGGGAATAGTAATGTTAAATAAAGGCACTATTACCAGTAAATGGAATGCCACGGATGCCGATGAAATAAAGTTATAGATGAAACAACTTCTCTTTGTGTTTTTTGGTGGCGGATTGGGCAGCATAGCCCGTTATTTTCTTGCAAAATTTTATAACAGCCCTGTTACGGGAATTCCCTATGGTACTTTAATGGCCAATGTTTTGGGCAGTTTGTTTATCGGATTAATATTGGGTTGGGTTGCCAGAACAAATACTTTGTCAGAAAACCATACCTTATTGCTTGCTACCGGTTTCTGCGGCGGATTTACTACATTTTCTACTTTTGCGTATGAAAATCATTTGTTGTTAAAATCCGGTGATTTTTTTACCTTTTTTCTGTACACACTGGTAACGTTTATCCTCGGTTTTTTGGCGGTTTTTTTAGGGATGTATTTAGTACGGTAAAAAATATTTTAGGTTTTAGAACAATTTCCCTTGATCTGCACCCTGTACTTTACCCAGATGTTTGTATGCCAAATCTGTAACTTCCCGGCCTCTGGGTGTTCGCACTATAAAGCCCTGCTGAATAAGAAATGGTTCATAGACTTCTTCTATGGTTTCGCTGTTTTCACTTACCGCCGTGGCAATGGTGCTGAGGCCTACCGGGCCACCTTTAAATTTATCTATGATGGTGAGTAAAATTTTGTTGTCCATTTCATCTAATCCGTGAGCATCTACGTTTAAGGCTTTTAACGCATATTTTGCTATACCTATGTCTATATTGCCGTTGCCTTTTATTTGGGCAAAATCTCTTACCCGTCTAAGCAAAGCATTGGCTATTCTGGGCGTACCACGGCTACGGCCGGCAATTTCAATGGCGGCTTCCATAGAAATAGCTACCTTAAGGATAGTGGCACTGCGTTGAATTATTGTGGTAAGCAATTCTGTTTTGTAATATTCCAGTCGGCTGCTTATACCAAAGCGGGCTCGCATCGGGGCGGTCAACAATCCTGAGCGGGTAGTAGCTCCTACTAAAGTAAAGGGTTCTAAATTAATCTGTACGGTTCTGGCATTAGGGCCGGACTCCAGCATAATGTCTATTTTGTAATCTTCCATAGCCGAATATAGATACTCTTCTATTACAGGACTCAATCGATGAATTTCATCAATAAAAAGTACATCACGTTCGCTAAGATTGGTCAATAATCCCGCCAAATCTCCCGGTTTGTCCAACACCGGGCCACTGGTAATTTTAATCCCAACGTGTAATTCGTTTGACAAAATATGTGCTAGGGTAGTCTTTCCTAATCCCGGTGGGCCATGAAACAAAGTGTGATCTAGGGCCTCGTTACGTTGATTGGCTGCGGCTACAAAAACTTTTAAATTTTCTAAAACCTGCTCCTGTCCGGTAAAATCCGAAAAAGTTAATGGGCGTAACTTTTTCTCTATTTCTACTTCTTCGTGAGAAAGCTGCCCGCTGTCAGGATTTAAATGTTCATTCATAATAGGGTAAATATACGTTTTTATCTGCTCAAACTAGTGTTACGTTAAGTGTAAAATTACATATAAGCCGCAGTTGCTTTTTGTTTTTTATCATTATAAAGAGTAAGTATGGTTTTGGTCTATGTGCGTCTTTTTATAATGATAAAAAACAAAAATGGACAAGAAGAGTACACTTGACTTGATACTAGCGTATATTTATCATTTCGGGAATTACCAGAGCTCCCGGAAAGATGGTTTTTATTTCTTTTAAAGCATAATCTGCTTCCAATTGTGTTTTATAATTGCCTACCCGTACTTTCCAGTCGGGCGGAAAATTTTCTATTTTAATATAAGTATCGGGAAACTCGGTGGCAAATTCATCTCTGGCTTTGTAGGCTCCTTTTTCATTTCCAAAGAAAATTTGGATTCTAAAACCTTTTGTTTTTCTTAAGCTTTTATTGTACTCTTTTTTTTGATTGATGATTTGTTTTACTTTTTCACTGGTATTAATGGTGATGGTACCTTCACTTTGAGCCCAAAGGAGATGAGGTAACCATAGGAATAAACAACCGAGAATAAATGGATAAGTCTTTGAAGATAATTTCATTACAGAATATTTATTTTGACAAAAATAAGCTATTGTTTAATTAAAGCAATACATTTTTTTATTTAGAATGAATATAAATTTCATTTAACATTATTTTTAGATTTTGGTTCTATCTAAGTATATATTATTTTTGTAATGATTTTCCAGAGAGAAATCACTAATTTGTGTATTTTTATAGAGTAATTATACCAAATTTAGCGATTGCTAATATATTTGTAAATATGATTTATAGACATCATCACCAAGTAATCCGCAGATTATCCTTTTTATGTTTTTCTTTTTTGCTTTTGTTTACCGCACAACTATCAGCTCAGGAAGTTGATGTTGCAAATGGAAAAAAATTATTTAATGCTAACTGTGCTGCTTGTCATAAGTTGGAGGGTAAACTTATTGGCCCACCCTTAAAAGGTGTTACAGAAAAACGAGAGATGGACTGGCTCCTCGCTTGGATTAAAGATAATGGAGCCTTACGGGCCAGTGGAGATAAGGATGCCATTGCCATTTATGAGGAATACAATAAGCTACCTATGGTGGCCTATCCGCAATTTTCAGACCAGGACATAAAAAATATTTTGGCCTATATAGACGGGCAAGAACCTGCAGGTGCCGGAGGTGATACTTCAGCCGGGGCAGCAACAGCTGCTGCACAGGGTATTGACTCCATGCAGGTAGTAACCGGTAAAAAATTATTTGATGCCAATTGTGCCGCTTGTCATAAATTGGATAGTAAACTTATTGGGCCGGCTCTGGGAGATGTAACAGAGCGGCGAGACACAAAGTGGTTACATGCCTGGATTAAAGACAATGCAGCATTACGTGCCAGTGGAGACAAAGACGCTATTGCCATTTACGATGAATACAGTGGGTCTCCCATGATGGCTTTTCCGCAACTTTCGGATGAAGATATTGATGCTGTTTTGGCTTACACTAAGCACGCATCAATTCTTGAAGCCAAAAAACCTGCTGAAGCCAAAGCAATTCCTGTTGCTAAAGTACCACCCACACCTTGGGCTACGTATTTTGTACTTTTGGTTATCGTACTATTAGCCGTTTGGGTTTATTTTATGTCCAAAAACGAGTTTTTAAAATTAGTTACTACAATATTTTTACTGTTAGTTGTGGCTTATTATGGTTATGGAGCCATGCTGAGTATAGGGGTAGATCAAGGGTATAAGCCTGTTCAGCCCATTGCCTTTTCGCATAAAATACATGCCGGAGATAATAAAATAGATTGTCAATATTGTCATTCTGCTGCAAAAACCAGTAAACACTCCGGTATTCCTTCGGTCAATCTATGTATGAACTGTCACCTCGGTATAACGGAATACAACGGCCCCGTTACTGATGAAAAAGATAAAGCATTTTACGATGCGGAAATCCAAAAAATATACGATGCTATTGGTTGGGACAAAGAAACCAGAAGTTATATAGAAAATTATGAGCAAAAACCAATAGAGTGGGTGCAAATTCATAAATTACCCGATTTAGTTTACTACAATCACTCGCAGCATGTAAATGTAGCGGGTTTAGCCTGTCAGAAATGTCATGGCCCTGTAGAAGAAATGGAAGAGGTAGAACAGTTTTCTCCATTAACCATGGGTTGGTGTATTGAATGCCACAGAGAAACCGAAGTGGATATGGAAAATAATGATTACTACGCCAAAATACATGAGGAACTGTCAAAAAAATACGGTGTAGAAAAAGTTACCGTGGCACAAATGGGAGGCTTGGAATGTGGTAAGTGTCATTATTAAAAAATTAAAAGATATAAAATTTAAAATTAGTTAGGTGTTTATATTACTGATAACTAATAACCAATAATAAAAAAAGAATGGCGTTAAACAAGAAATACTGGAGAAGTGTTGAAGAGCTAAAAGAAAACAGCTCTATTGTTGAAAAGCTGGAACAAAATGAGTTTGTTGAAGATTTACCTACAGATAAGTTTCTTGGTAATAAAGAAAACTTAGCATCTTCTGCTACTACGCGAAGAGATTTTCTAAAATATGTAGGTTTTACAACCGCTGCCGCATCTCTGGCAGCTTGTGAAGGTCCTGTGGTAAAATCTATTCCTTATGTTGTTAAGCCTGATAATATTATTCCCGGTATACCCAATTATTATGCTTCTAGTATAGCTAATGGAGAAGACTTTGCTTGTGTTTTGGTAAAAACCAGAGAAGGTCGTCCCATAAAGATAGAATGTAATAACTTGGCTAGTGATTTGGGTAGTACAAATGCAAGAATGCAGGCATCAGTACTGTCATTGTATGATAATAATAGGTTAAAAAATCCTTTGATAAATGGCGAAGAAGGTACTTGGAGTGCATTTGACAAGGAAACTAAGAGTAAATTGGATGCGGTAAAAGCAGCAGGTAAAAAAGTAGTTTTTCTTACCGGTACCACTGCCAGCCCATCTACGAATAGCTTAATCAGTGATTTTGCCAGACAATACGAAAATACAAGCCATGTAATTTACGATGCGGTATCTGAAAGTGGGGCATTAGATGCCTATGAAAAAATGTATGGAGAACGTGCCTTACCCGATTATGATTTTTCAAAAGCAGATGTAATTATCGCTATTGGAGCAGATTTTTTGGCCGATTGGCAAGGTGGTGGATATGACGTAAGTTACACTAAAAACCGTGTGCCAAAAAATGGAAAAATGTCCAGGCATATTCAGTTTGAATCCAATATGAGCCTTACAGGGGCCAATTCGGATAAACGGTATATGGTAAAGCCATCAGAACAAAAACAAATTCTTTTAAATATTTACAATGCCATAACCGGTAAAGGTTCCGCTAAATCAACGCCTCATGACGAAGGTGTTAATGCTGCAATTAAACAGTTTAAAAAAGCAGGAGCTAATGCAGTATTGGTAACCGGTATTAACGATGTAAATGCACAGTTATTGGCATTGGAAATAAACAGGGCTATCGGTAGTAAAGCTTTAGATGTGGCTTCACCACGCTATGTAAGAAAAGGCTCTGATGCCGCTGTTAATAATTTGATTAATAGGGAAGCTATAAAAAAGGTAGATCTTACCGTAGCTTTTGCAGAATCTAAGGATGAAACTGCGGAGGTTGTACAGTTTGTAGGGGCTATTCCGCATAATTTAGAGTCCTGGGGCGATGTACACATCAAAAAAGGCCATTTTGGCTTAATGCAACCTACCATTAAACATTTGTTTAATACTCGCCAGTTTCAAGATACACTTTTGAAATGGATGGGGAATAATTCATCTTACTACGATTACATAAAAAATTATTGGAAAGCCAATATACTTAAAGGTACTGCTTGGAATCAGGCTTTACATGACGGAGTGTTGCATTCGGGTGTTGCAGTGGATACGGTAAACCAAAGTGTTTTCAACGAAGAAATTCCCAGTAAAGTATCACAACAGGATATTGCAGTAAAAGGAGCTGCCGCTGCATTAAATAATTCCATTAAACCTGCGGATCTTGAGTTGTTTTTATATACAAAGGTAGGCTTGGGCAATGGCCAAATGGCCAATAACCCTTGGCTACAAGAATTACCTGACCCTATTACTCGAACCTCTTGGGACAATTACATTACCATGTCTCGCATTGATGCAGAAGCCAAAGGCATAAAAAACAGAATTGTCTCTAATGGTGCTTTAGATGGTGATTTGGTTTCCTTAACGGTAAATGGTGTAACTATAGAGAATATTCCTGTATATATTCAGCCGGGACAGGCTCCGGGTAGTATTGGCCTGGCTTTGGGATATGGCAGAACATCTAAAGCCATTCAAAAAGAAATGCAGGTAGGGATAAATGCCTATCCTTTTTATACCAATTTTAAAAATGCCCAACCGGTAACCGAGATAAAAAAAATGTCCGGAAATCACAAGTTTGCATGTATTCAGTTGCAAAATACTTTGATGGGCAGAGATGAAATTATAAGAGAGACTACTTTAGATGATTTTATAAATAAACCAAAAGAATCTTGGAACCCAAAGGCCCATGTTCAGTTAGACCATCAAAATGTTGGCTTAGAACGTGTAGATCTTTGGGAAGACTTTGATGATTCTCTTGGTATTAAATTTAATCTGTCTATAGACTTAGCTACTTGTACAGGTTGTGCAGCTTGTGTTATTTCTTGTATTGCAGAGAATAATATACCGGTGGTTGGTAAGCACGAGATGCGTGTAAGCCGTGATATGCACTGGTTGCGTATAGATAGGTATTATTCATCCGATATGACCGTAGAACGTGGTAAGGAAGAAGGTATTTTTGGTACGGGTGAATTTTTTAATGCCCAGACCCACCCATCGGATAATCCTGAGGTGAGTTTTCAGCCGGTTATGTGCCAGCAGTGTAATCATGCACCTTGTGAAACGGTATGTCCGGTAGCTGCCACGTCTCATGGTCGACAAGGCCAAAATCAAATGGCTTATAACAGATGTATAGGTACCAGATATTGTGCTAATAACTGTCCTTACAAAGTAAGAAGGTTTAATTGGTTTAAATATTTTGATAATGATGAGTTTAACTATAACATGAATAATAGCCTTGGTAAAATGGTACTTAACCCGGATGTGGTAGTACGTTCCAGAGGGGTTATGGAAAAATGCTCTTTATGTATCCAGATGACTCAAGCTACTATTTTACAGGCTAAAAAAGAAGGCAGACCTATCAAAGATGGAGATTTTACTACCGCTTGTTCAGATGCATGTGGTACCGGTTCAATGACATTTGGAAATATAAATGATAAAGATAGTAAAGTAAAAAAACTTAAGGAAGACGATAGAAGTTTCCATTTATTAGATTTTGTGGGAACACAACCCAATGTTTTTTATCAGTTAGATATAAGAAACACAAACGAAGCATAATAACAATAAAGAACAATATATAAATTATGGGTCATTACGAAGCACCTATTAGAGAACCGATTGTAGTTGGCGATAAAACGTATCACGATGTTACTGTTGATGTTGCCAGACCTATAGAAGGCAAAGCCAATAAAAGTTGGTGGATAGTTTTTATTATTTCGCTCATCGCTTTTTTATGGGGAGTAGGAGCTATTGCTTATACCATTGGTACCGGAATTGGCGTATGGGGACTAAACAACCGTATTAATTGGGCTTGGGATATCACTAACTTTGTATGGTGGGTAGGTATTGGCCATGCGGGAACATTAATATCTGCAGTTTTATTGTTGTTTAGGCAAAAGTGGAGAATGGGAATTAACCGTTCGGCGGAAGCCATGACTATTTTTGCTGTTGTTCAGGCCGGGCTTTTTCCTATGATTCACATGGGTAGAATTTGGAATGCCTTTTTTACATTACCGGCACCAAACGTATTAGGTTCTTTATGGATAAACTTTAACTCTCCTTTACTGTGGGATGTTTTTGCTATCTCTACTTATCTTACCGTATCATTAGTTTTTTGGTGGACAGGGCTTTTGCCTGATTTTGCTATGATTAGAGACCGTGCTACCAAACCCTTTCAGAAGAAAATTTACAGCTTAGTAAGTTTTGGTTGGAGTGGTAGGGCCAAAGACTGGCAACGTTTTGAAGAAGTATCTTTAGTTTTGGCCGGTTTGGCTACCCCGTTAGTACTTTCCGTACACACTATTGTATCTTTTGACTTTGCTACCTCTGTAATCCCCGGTTGGCACAGTACGGTTTATCCGCCTTACTTTGTTGCCGGAGCCGTTTTTTCCGGTTTTGCTATGGTGCAGACACTTCTGTTAGTTATGCGTAAGGTATCTAATTTAGAAGGATATATTACCAGAGTGCATGTAGAAAATATGAATAAGGTAATTTTGGTTACCGGTGGCATTGTTGCTGTAGCCTACCTTTCAGAATTTTTTGTAGGCTGGTACACAGGCAGCAGTTATGAAGATTTTGTATATATTTCTGTAGGTGCAGCTACCGGCCCGTATTGGTGGGCGTTTTGGGCATTGATAATATGTAACTCCGTAATACCACAGTTACTTTGGATAAAAAGCATCAGAAAAAACTATATTTGGACATTTATAATTGCCATATTCATAAACATAGGTATGTGGTTTGAACGATTTGATATTATTGTCATCAATCTAAGTAGAGGCCATTTACCTTCTTCTTGGACACAATTTTCTCCAACTTTTGTAGATATAGGTATATTTATTGGAACCATTGGCTTTTTCTTTGTTTTATTTCTGTTATATGCCAGAACATTCCCGGTTATTGCCCAAGCAGAAGTAAAAACTATTCTAAAGTCTAGCGGAGATAATTATAAACGATTAAGAGACCAATCCAGCAGCAATCAACCTGCAGAAAAAGTGGCTTTTGTGCCGGCTGAATCGGATACATCTGTAGAGGATAAAGAAGTTCAAGCAAAAACGCTGATTGAGAAGATAGGAACTTTTGATCCGGACACACAAAAACGAGACGATTTAAAAGAAATAAATGGTATAGGTCCGGTAATGGAAGAAAAGTTGAATCAATTGGGTATTTATACCTTTGAGCAGGTTAGTAAAATGACCGAAACTGAATATGACTTGTTAGATTCCATCACAGGCTCATTCCCGGGAAGGGCTCAACGTGATGACTGGGCAGGCCAAGCGAAAAAACTTAAATAATAATTATGAGTACCAAAGTTATACATGCATTATATGATGATGATGATGTTTTACTCAGTGCCGTAAAACAGGTTAGAGAGAAAGATTATCACATAGAGGAAGTGTTTACCCCATTTCCCGTTCACGGTTTGGATAAAGCAATGGGTCTGGCTTCTACCAGAATGGCCATTACTGCTTTTTTGTACGGTTTAACAGGGTTTAGTTTTGCAGTGTGGTTTCTCAATTTTATTATGATTGAAGACTGGCCGCAAAATATTGGAGGTAAACCTAGTTTTGCCTTTTATATGAATATGCCGGCTTTTATTCCGGTAATGTTTGAAATGACAGTTTTCTTTGCTGCCCATTTAATGGTAATTACTTTTTATTTACGAAGCAAAATATGGCCGTTTAGAAAAGCGGAAAATCCTGACCCCAGAACTACTGATGATAAGTTTTTAATGGAAATTCCGGTATCAGGTAATGAAGAAGAACTCAAAGAATTATTGGAGAAAACGGGAGCTATTGAGATTAGCATAAAAGAAACACATTAATAATGAAAAATTATTCAAAAATATTAGCTGTTATAGGCCTTGTTTTCCTGCTATCGTCTTGTTATGATAGCGATAGGTCAAGAAAAGTACGATATATGGGCGATACAGACATGTATAAATCCGTACCTTATTATGCGTATGATCAAAACCCTATTTTACCAAATGATATGGCATCATTAAAGCCTGTGAAAAATACAATTTCAAGAGGTGATATTCCCTATATATATCCTAATAGTGAAGAAGGCTATCAGGCAGCAAAGGATTCTTTGCAATCGCCATTGTGGATTAAAAAAGAAACAGATTCTGTAGTCACTATTTCTGAAAAGAACTTAGACAAAGGCAAGTATTTGTATAATATTTATTGTGCTATTTGTCATGGCACAAGTGGTGATGGCCAAGGAGATTTGGTTAAAAATGAGAAATTCTTAGGAGTACCCAATTATAAAGACCGTGACATTACCGAAGGAAGTATTTATCACGTTATTATGTATGGTAGAGGGCTTATGGGTTCACATGCCCCACAACTTACAGAAAAAGAGCGATGGCAAGTAGTTCATTATGTAGAACAACTGCGAAAAGATTTGTTAAAATAATAGATACAGCACAATAGTAAAAGATATGTACACATTTTCTAATAGACTTAAAACCGCATCAATAGCTTTTATGATTATTGGTATTCTTGGAATACTATATGGGTTTTTTACTGCACCAAAAACCATGGATGACGTAAAAGAAATGCTCCATGCTACCGAAACGCATGGTGCAACAACTCATGATGAAGCCGGAGAAGATGTACATGCCGTAAAACAAGTAGAAGCTGAAGAACATCATGCCCCGTCCGAAGAAGAACATCTGGAACACCTTTTAACCCAAGCCAAAAACAGGCCTTGGGTTGCTATTTATGTGCCGCTGATTTTCTTTTTGCTAGTAAGTGTTTGTGCATTAGTGTATTATGCTATTCAAAGGGCGGCTACGGCAGGGTGGTCACCACTGTTATTTAGGGTAATGGAAAGTGCCACAGCTTTTATTCTTCCCGGTTCTATTTTGATAATTATATTTTTGGTATTGTCGGCCATGCATTACAATCACATTTTTGCTTGGATGTTTACAAGTATTGACCCATCAGCACCAAATTACGATTACGCCATGGAAACTAAGGATTGGTGGTTAAATGTACCTGGATTTTTATCCAGAGCAGTAGTATATATACTTATTTGGATTGGCTTTAGGCATTTTATGATTAAAAATTCCAGAAAACAGGATTATACCGAAAATCTGGCTCCTTATAAAAGAAATTTTACGCTTTCTGTAGTATTTCTGGTTGTGTTTTTATTAACTGAACTATTTATGGCTTTTGACTGGTTAATGTCCATAGACCACCACTGGTTCAGTCAGTTATATTCTTTCTACGTTTTTGCCAGTATGTTTGTATCAGCCATAACGGTAATTGCTTTTATAACCATTTATTTACGTTCCAAAGGGTATCTGCCTAATGTTACAGATAGCCATATTCACGATTTAGCTAAATATATGTTTGCATTTAGTATTTTTTGGACGTATCTTTGGTTCGCTCAGTTTATGTTACAGTGGTATGCAAATATTCCTGAAGAAGCGACTTACTTTAGGCCCAGACTGATAGGAGATTATCAGTTTTTATTTATGGGTATGCTTATTATGAATTTTGTATTTCCTATCTTAATTTTAATGAGTAGTGACTACAAAAGAGTGCCATGGTTTGTAGTTTTTGCTGGATTAATTATTCTTACCGGTCATTATATAGATGTATTTGTAATGATAAATCCCGGCACGGTAGGTAGTCATTGGCATTTCGGAATTCCGGAAATCGGAGCCTTATTATTCTTTTTAGGGTTATTTGTATTTGTTACCTTTAGTGCATTGACAAAAGCACCATTAACACCAAAAAATAACCCGCTTTTAAAAGAAAGTAAGTTATTCCACTATTAAAATTATTTAATAATACTTAATGAAAGCGTTATTTTACATAATCATTTTTGTAATACTAATAGTTGCTTGTTGGCAATTTGTTAAACTATTGGGTCTTACAAAAGTTGAAAATCAAACTGCTACAGAGAAAGAAAACAATATAAATGGGTGGTTACTACTGGGCCTAATGGGTTTTATTTATGGCTTAATGATATATAGCCTCTACGGTGGAAAAGATGTATTATTGCCACAATTGTCCGGATCTGAAGAAGGCTATCACATAGATGTATTGTTTAAAGTTTCCATGACTTTAATTCTAGTAGTACAATTCATCATGCAGTTTTTACTGTTTTATTTTAGCTTTAAATATAGAGGGATAAATAACAAAAAAGCATTGTTTTTTGCAGATAGCCATAAATTAGAGACCATTTGGACTGTAATTCCGGCTATAGTTTTGGCAGGATTAATTGTTTACGGTTTATGGACTTGGAATCAGGTAATGGATACTTCTAATTCAGACAATCCGTTGGTGATAGAATTGTATGCTAAGCAATTTCAATGGGAAGCCAGGTATGCCGGTGAAGATAATACCTTAGGGCATGCCAATGTGCTATTTATAGAAGGTTCAAATACCATGGGCGTTGACCTATCCGATCCTAATGCAAAAGACGATATACCCTTAATGGTAAACGAAGGCAAATTTGTAAAAGAATTACTCCTTCCCAAAGGGCGAAAAGTTTTGTTCAAGATACGTTCACAAGATGTCTTACACTCAGCTTATATGCCTCATTTTAGGGCTCAAATGAACTGTGTTCCGGGAATTATTACCAAAATAGGCTTTACGCCCTCTGTAACCACAGAAGAAATGCGAAAGAATAAAGATGTTCAGGCAAAATTTGAGGTTATAAATGAGATAAGAAAAGAAAAAGGACAAGACCCTGTAAAATTTGACTATTTATTATTGTGTAATAAAATATGTGGTTCTTCGCATTACAATATGCAATTGAAAATAGTAGTTGTAGAGGAAGACGAATTTAACCAATGGTTGGGTACACAAAAAACCTATGCCCAGTTGGAACTTAAAAGCTAAGAGACTAAATAACTAATAAAGTAGTATGTCAGAGCATCACCATAAAGAAACTTTTGTAACAAAGTATATCTTTAGCCAAGATCATAAAATGATTGCCAAACAGTACCTTATTACTGCGATAGTCATGGGGATTATCGGGGTATTTATGTCTATGCTGTTTCGTCTGCAATTGGCTTATCCGGAGGAGTCATTTAGCATAATAGAAGCCTTTTTGGGTAGGCATGGTGAAAATGGTGTAATGACGCCTGATATGTACCTGTCTTTAGTTACCATTCACGGAACTATTATGGTGTTTTTTGTCTTAACCGGTGGATTGAGTGGTACATTTAGTAATTTGCTTATCCCCCTTCAGATTGGAGCCAGAGATATGGCTTCACCATTTTTAAATATGATTTCCTATTGGCTATTCTTTTTGTCTAGTGTAATAATGGTTATTTCTCTTTTTGTTGAAACCGGCCCCGCTTCTGCTGGATGGACTATTTATCCTCCATTGAGTGCTTTGCCACAGGCTATGTCGGGTTCAGGGTTGGGCATGACCATTTGGTTGGTGTCTATTGGTGTATTTATAGCTTCTTCACTAATTGGCTCTTTAAACTATATAGTTACCGTTTTAAATTTCAGGACAAAAGGTATGAAAATGACCCGGTTGCCACTTACCATTTGGGCTTTTTTTGTAACCGCAATTATAGGTGTGGTATCTTTTCCTGTTTTATTGTCTGCGGCATTATTGTTAATTATGGACAGAAGTTTTGGTACATCGTTTTTTCTGTCCGATATATTTATAGCCGGAGAAGTACTGCATTATAAAGGTGGTTCGCCTGTTTTGTTTGAACACCTATTTTGGTTCCTCGGCCATCCGGAAGTATATATAGTCATTTTACCCGCCATGGGAATTGTCTCGGAAGTACTGGCTACCAATGCCAGAAAACCTATTTTTGGCTATAGGGCCATGATTATTTCTATAATTGCCATTGCATTTTTGTCAACTATTGTTTGGGGACACCACATGTTTGTTAGCGGAATGAATCCGTTTTTGGGTTCGGTATTTACTTTCACCACCTTATTAATTGCAATACCATCCGCGGTAAAAGCCTTTAACTGGGTTACCACTATCTGGAAAGGTAATTTACAACTTAATCCGGGTATGTTATGGTCCATAGGATTTGTTTCCACTTTTGTAACCGGAGGGCTTACCGGATTAATTCTTGGCGATAGTGCCTTAGATATAAATGTACACGATACGGTATTTACCACTGGTTTCCTAAACTTTACGGCAAAATGATGAATAAGGATTTGGGCTATCTTCATTTTTGGTTAACAGCCATTGCTGCCTATGGTGTATTTTTTCCTATGCACTTTATAGGGTTGGCCGGATTACCTCGAAGATATTATAACAATACCGCTTTCCCTATTTTTGATGATTTGTTGCACATTAATAAAGTAATGACCATATTTGCCATTATAGGTGGTCTTGCCCAATTGTTTTTCTTTGCCAATTTCTTCTTTAGTATAGCAAAAGGCAAAAGGGCACCAAAGAATCCTTGGCATGCTACTACTTTGGAATGGACTACTGGTGTTGATCACATACACGGCAACTGGCAGGGAGAAATTCCCGAAGTACATCGTTGGGCATATGACTATAGCAAACTGGATGAAAACGGCCAACTCTGGGGTGGACAGGACTTCACCCCGCAAACGATACCTATCCGTAATGGGGAAGAGGAGTTTTGAATAATTATAAAAAATTAAAACAAAGTAGGCCTTAGAGCCTGCTTTTTTACTTCAACTCCAAAAATTTATCCAATTATATGTAGCATTATATATTAGAATTGGTATAATTTAGAAAGCCTTATTTATAAGGGTAATTCGCTATCTTTGGAAAAATATATCCACTTGATGAGAACTTTTAAAAAAGTATTCAAAATATTGCTGGTGATACTGGTAATTCTTTTGATAGTAGGTTTCTTTTCGGTAAAGCACTTACAACCTACTTATAGCGGAACAAAGCAACTGAAAAATCTAACCAGCGAAACTACGGTCTTTTACGATGATTTTGGTGTTCCGCATATTTTTGCTGATAATGAATTGGATGCTCAGCGGGTTTTGGGCTATGTGCATGCTCAGGATCGCTTGTGGCAGATGGAACTTCTCCGGCGGCTGGTAGCAGGCCGTCTTTCGGAAATTTTTGGCAAAGAATTAGTGCGGACAGATAAAATGTTCTCGGGATTAGGGATAGAAGAGGCTGCAACAAAAACTATTGCCAATTTAGACAAAAATTCACCGGAGTATAAACTGTCCATGGCGTATTTAGACGGTGTAAATCAGTTTATAAAAAATGGGCCTACACCTGTAGAGTATTATCTGCTGGGTTTGGACAAAGAAGAATTTACCATAAAGGATATGTACAATGTCTTTGGGTATATGGCTTTTAGTTTTGCCGTTGCCCATAAAACAGATCCTTTGCTTACAAAAATAAAGGAAAAATTGGGTGTTGATTACCTCAAAGAACTCAATATTCCGGTAACGGATACTTCGGCGGTGTTGGTTACAGAAAAAAACGCTATTGTTTCAAGTGGGTTGGCTCAGGCCGTTAATGACATTTATAAATCGTTACTGGCACCAGTATTTATAGGTAGTAACAGTTGGGTGTTAGGCCCTCAAAGAACTAAAAATGGCAAAGTTATTTTTGCTAATGACCCACATATTGGGTTTGCCCAGCCATCGGTTTGGTATCAGGCTCATGTAAAAACCCAAAAACATGAAATGTACGGCTATTATCTTGCACTTACACCTTTTCCCTTACTGGGGCATAACAGAAATTACGCGTACGGCCTTACTATGTTTGAAAACGATGATATAGACTTCTACATAGAAGAAAACCATCCGGATAATTCCGATAAATATAAAACACCATCGGGCTACAAAAACTATGAAACAATACAAAAAACCATAAAAATAAAAGATGAAAACCCGATAAATTATACTATAAAAGTAAGTAATCACGGGCCTATTATGAATGATATTGTGGAACATATAGAAGATGAGCGTCCTATTGCCATGAGTTGGATTTATACACAATTGCCCAATCAGTTGCTTGAAGCTACTTACCAAATGTCACATGCGGGTTCACTTTTAGAATTTAAGAATGCTACAGCATTAATTCACGCTCCCGGCTTAAATGTGATGTATGGCGACGCTAAAGACAACATTGCTTGGTTTGCTGCCGGAAAACTTTATGAATTAAAATCAAAGGCCAATACCAAAACCTACTTAGATGGCCCTAGTGGCAAGGATGATAAATTGAGATATTTGCCCTTTGATGATAATCCGCAGGCCATAAACCCGCATTCGCAATATGTATATTCTGCCAATAACCAACCCGATTCTGTTAATGGGCGGCTGTATCCGGGATATTATTTGCCCGAAGATCGGGCATTGCGAATAGAACACCTTATTGAAAAGAAAGCAACTTTTTCGAAAAAAGACGTACAAAATATGATTTTGGATGTGACTAATTCCGTTATTCCGAGAAACATAAAAAATGCCTTTAAAGAGGTGTCTCCCGATAATTTTAGTAAAAAAGAACAGAGTGCTTTACAAATTTTGCAACAATGGGATGGAAATTATTCCAATACAAAAATTGCTCCCACAATTTACAATCGTTTTCTCTATGAGTTTAATAAAAATACGTATGCAGACGAACTGGGTAAAAATTTTGACTTATACTTAAATACTCAGTTGCGAAAGAGTATGGATGCGGTTCAAATGGCAAAAGATAGTTCAGTATGGTGGGACAATATAAAAACGACTGATATTGTGGAAACTAAGAAAGATGTGGTTATTAAATCCTTAAAAAATGCAGTTGAATGGTTAACTATCCAGTTAGGCGAAGATATTGATACTTGGGTTTGGAATAGGGTGTATAGCTTGGAATACAACCATCCAATGGGGCAGGTAGCTGCACTGAGAAGTTATTTTAATGTGGGCCCTTTTAATAAAGTAAATGGTGGCAATGAAGTAATAAATAATTTGATGTTCTCATTGGACAGCACCGGTATTTATAAAGTAAAAGCCGGGCCTTCTACCAGAAGGGTAATTGATTTTTCGGATGTAGAGAATAGCGTGAGTATTTTGCCTACCGGACAATCGGGGAACCCTTTAAGCAAGCATTATAAGGACCAAGCTGATAAGTATATCAATGGTCAGTTTGTTCCTATGCATTTAAATATAGATACCATTAAACAATTTAAAGATAAATTGGTGTTTAAGCCTCAAAATTTATAATTCATTTGGAAGAGGATGTATCCTTTATATATGATAGATATTTAAAATATAACCATGTTTTTTATAAATTTGATTCTAAAGAATTTAATAATTGATGTGATGCAATGATTTTATTAAAATTGGCATTTGGTATTGATAACTTATTTAACTATTTTCATACTGCTTTGGTAGTGGCAAGCCAGATTTCACTTTTTATCGTATAGTGTTATTCTTATTATTTTTTAGTTTTGGGCATTCTAACTTTATAAAGGCAATTACCTATTAAGCAAAAAAAGCAAAGATTTTACACCTTGAATATAATAATTTTAATTAGTTAAATATTTTATAACCAACAAGATAATATATAAATTATAAATTGAATTTGATTTTGTGAACATCAAATGATATTTGGGCAATAACAGAAATTATACTTTCGTAAATTAAATTTTCTATTAAGTAAAAAGGACATCGTTTCTATGAATAATAAATATAGCAAAGTAGTTACCCAAGATCCTACGCAACCGGCAGCACAAGCCATGTTGCACGCTGTGGGTTTAAAAGGTGATGACTTTAACAAGCCATTAGTGGGTATAGCTAGTACCGGTTATGAAGGGAATCCATGTAATATGCACTTGAATGATTTGGCAAAATTGGTAAAACAAGGCATTTCCGAAACCGAAGTTACCGGGCTTATTTTTAATACTATTGGTGTAAGTGATGGTATTTCTATGGGTACACCGGGCATGAAATATTCCTTGCCATCCAGAGATATTATTGCAGATTCTATTGAGACGGTAGTACAAGCAATGGCTTATGATGGTGTAGTAACAGTAGTGGGTTGTGATAAAAATATGCCGGGAGCTTTAATGGCAATGATTAGATTAAACCGGCCTTCTATATTAGTCTATGGTGGCACCATTGCTTCGGGATGCCACAACCATAAAAAATTAGATATTGTCTCTGCATTTGAAGCTTGGGGTAAGAAGGTGGCCGGTACCATGCAAGAAGAGGAATTTCAGTGTATTATTCAAAAGGCCATACCAGGATCCGGAGCTTGTGGGGGAATGTACACTGCTAATACTATGGCATCAGCTATTGAGGTATTGGGGATGACATTGCCTTATAACTCTTCTAATCCTGCAGAAAGTAATAACAAAAGGGAAGAATGTATTGCCGTGGGCAAGGCTATAGAACTATTAATTGAAAAGGATATAAAACCATTGGATATTATTACTAAAAAATCCTTAGAAAATGCCATTAGATTGGTTACTGTACTCGGTGGTTCTACCAATGCCGTATTGCACTTCCTCGCCATAGCCAGAGCTGCGGATATAGATTTTACATTAGCCGACTTTCAGCGAATTAGTGATGAGACTCCGTTTTTGGCAGACCTAAAGCCTAGCGGAAAATATCTTATGGAGGATATTCATAATATAGGTGGAATACCTGCGGTATTAAAATATTTACTCAAAAAAGGTCTTTTACACGGAGACTGTTTAACCGTTACCGGAAAAACACTGGCCGAAAATTTATTAGACGCACCGGATTTGGTTAGTAATCAGGAGGTTATTAAACCTTTGGAACGTCCTATAAAACCCTCAGGTCATTTGAGAATTATGTTTGGAAATTTGGCCGAAGAAGGTTGTGTGGCAAAAATTACCGGAAAAGAAGGGTTGCGATTTACCGGAAAAGCAAAAGTTTTTGACGATGAATTCAGGGCTAATGATGGTATAAAGAATGGCCTGGTAGAAAAAGGTGATGTAGTGGTGATACGTTATGTAGGCCCAAAAGGCGGGCCCGGAATGCCCGAAATGTTAAAGCCAACAGCTGCCATTATGGGAGCCGGGCTGGGAAAGGATGTGGCCTTGATTACAGATGGCCGGTTCTCCGGAGGAACTCACGGTTTTGTCGTAGGACATATTACTCCTGAGGCTCAGGAAGGTGGTAATATTGCTTTAATCAGAAATGGAGACACCATTACCATTAATGCAGAAACCAATACCATTTCACTGGAATTATCGGAAAAGGAATTGCAGGAACGAAAAAAATCCTGGACAGCTCCTCAATTAAAATTTAAAAAGGGCGTATTGTATAAATATGCCAAATCTGTTTCATCGGCATCTAAAGGTTGCGTAACAGATGAGTTTTAATCGCTTTTATAATAAAAAAATAATCAGAATTTTATGGCTACAGAAACCAAAACTAAACAAAAAATTACCGGCAAAACTACTACACATATTTCCGGTGCAGAAGCTGTGATAAGGTGTTTGTTGGAGGAAGGTGTAGATTTAATTTATGGCTATCCGGGTGGGGCTATCATGCCGGTGTATGATGAGTTGTATAAGTATCAAGATAAACTACACCATGTGTTAACCCGCCATGAGCAGGGGGCTACCCATGCTGCTCAGGGTTTTGCCAGGGTAACCGGTAAAGTTGGAGTAACTATAGCCACTTCGGGGCCCGGGGCAACTAACCTTATTACAGGTATTGCCGATGCACAAATAGACTCTACACCCTTGGTTTGTATAACAGGGCAGGTAGCCAGACATCTCTTGGGTTCTGATGCTTTTCAGGAAACGGATATAATTGGAATTTCCATGCCCGTTACCAAGTGGAATTATCAAGTTACCAAGGCCGAAGAAATTCCTAAAATCATTGCAAAAGCTTTTTACATTGCAAAATCCGGAAGGCCGGGGCCGGTTTTGATTGATCTTACCAAAAATGCTCAGGTAGAAACTTTTGATTTTCAATATAAAAAATGCACTTCTGTTAGAAGCTATAAAGCCATTCCAAAGACTAATCCTCAAACTGTAGAGACTGCTGCAAAAATTATAAATAATGCCAATAAACCGATGATTGTTTTTGGCCAGGGTGTAATTTTGGGTCATGCGGAAGCAGAATTGAAAGCACTGATAGAGAAAACGGGAATTCCGGCGGCATGGACTATTTTGGGGCTTTCGGCATTGCCCACAGACCACCCTCTAAACGTAGGGATGGTAGGTATGCATGGCAATTACGGCCCTAATAAACTTACTAATGAATGCGATGTCCTTATAGCTATAGGCATGCGTTTTGATGATCGTGTTACCGGAGATCTGAACAGGTATGCAAAGCAAGCAAAAATTATTCATTTTGAGATTGACCCTTCAGAGGTAGATAAAAACGTAAAAACAGACGTAGCCGTATTAGGTAATGTAAAAGAAACCTTAGCGGCTGTTTTGCCAAAACTGAATAAAAATACTTACCCCAAATGGTTAGATGAGTTTAAAAAACACATGAATATTGAACATGACAAAATAATTAGTAAAGATTTGCATCCTACTAAAGCCGGTTTAACTATGGGTGAGGTCATTTACCAAATTAACCGGGCAGGCAAAGGTGATGCCATTATCGTATCGGATGTGGGGCAGCATCAAATGGTTGCCTGCAGGTATGCAAAATTTAATCAGTCCAAAAGCAACGTAACCTCCGGAGGCTTAGGAACCATGGGGTTTGCTTTGCCTGCGGCCATTGGAGCTAAAATGGGTCAGCCAGATAGGGAAGTGGTGGCTGTTATCGGAGATGGTAGTTACCAGATGACCATTCAGGAATTGGGTACTATTTTCCAGACGAAAGTTCCTGTGAAGATAGTAGTGCTAAACAATGAATTTTTAGGTATGGTACGTCAGTGGCAACAGTTGTTTTTTGACAAACGTTATGCTTCTACAGAAATGATTAATCCTGATTTTGTGACTATTGCCAAAGGATACCATATAGAAGCAAAAAGAGTAGAAAAAAGAGAAGATCTGGCATCGGCAATTGAAGAAATGATGGCTTGTAAAGATGCCTATTTCTTAGAAGTAAAGGTGGAAAAGGAAGATAATGTATTTCCTATGGTACCCACTGGTGCATCAGTTTCAGACATTAGACTAAGTTAAAAAATTATGGAAGTAAAATTATTCACTATATCTGTTTATACCGAAAATACGGTAGGTTTATTAAATAGAATATCAGCCATCTTTCTTAAACGGCATATAAATATTAAAAGCCTTACCACATCACAATCTGAAATAGAGTTTGTAAATCGGTTTGTAATTGTGGCCGAAATGACGGAAGAAACCGTAAAAAAAATAGTAAAGCAATTAGAAAAGCAAATTGAGGTGGTAAGAGCCTATTACCATACCGATGAAGATATTATCCATCAGGAATCTGCTTTGTATAAGGTAAAATCTTCATCTCTCTTTGATGAACGGCATATTCAAAATATCATTAAAGATAGCCATGCTAATATTGTTACGGTATCCAGAGAGTTTTTTGTTATTGAAAAAACAGGAAGAAGGCACGAAACCGAGAAATTGTTTAAAGATTTAAAACCTTATGGCTTGTTGCAATTTGTACGAAGCGGAAGAATAGCGGTAACAAAAGAAGCCATGTCGGTATCAGGAATATTAGAAAATATTTATCAATAAAAATAATTACTAAACATGACAAACTATTTTAACACATTGCCCTTACGGTTGCAAATAGAGCAATTGGGGGTATGTGATTTTATGGATCAATCAGAATTTGCTGATGGTGTAGAGAAACTAAAAGGAAAAAAAATTGTAATTGTAGGATGCGGAGCACAAGGCCTAAACCAAGGTTTAAATATGCGAGATTCCGGACTTGATATCTCTTACGCTTTACGCGATAGTGCTATTAAGGAAAAAAGAGCATCTTATGAAAATGCTACAGAAAACGGTTTTAAAGTTGGTACTTATAAAGAAATGATCCCAACGGCCGATTTGGTAATTAATTTAACGCCCGATAAGCAACATACTAATGTGGTGAAAGCTGTAATGCCTTTGATAAAAAAAGGAGCTACTTTGTCTTACTCTCACGGATTTAATATTGTAGAAGAGGGCATGGAAATACGAAAAGACCTTACGGTAATTATGGTAGCCCCCAAGAGTCCCGGTTCTGAAGTAAGAGAGGAATATAAACGTGGTTTTGGTGTGCCTACACTAATAGCCGTACACCCTGAAAATGACCCTAACGGTGATGGCTTAGAGCAGGCAAAAGCATATGCCGTAGCCACCGGAGGACATAAGGCAGGTGTGCTCAGGTCATCTTTTGTGGCCGAGGTAAAATCAGATTTAATGGGAGAACAGACCATTCTGTGCGGTTTGTTACAGACCGGTTCTATTTTGTCTTTTAACAAAATGGTAGAAAAAGGAATAGATGCCGGTTATGCCTCCAAACTTATTCAGTACGGTTGGGAAACCATTACCGAAGCCTTAAAACACGGCGGTATTACCAATATGATGGACAGGCTGTCCAATCCGGCAAAGATAAAAGCCTACCGGCTTTCCGAAGAACTTAAAGATATTATGCGGCCGTTGTTCCAAAAGCACATGGACGATATTATGAGTGGCCATTTTTCCAAAACCATGATGGAAGACTGGGCTAATGATGATAAAAACTTGTTACAATGGCGAAAAGCTACCGGAGAAACTGCTTTTGAAAAAACCGAAAATACCGAAAAAGAAATTGCCGAACAAGAATATTTTGACAATGCGGTATTGATGATTGCTTTTGTAAAATCAGGTACAGAATTGGCTTTTGAAACGATGACGGAAGCCGGTATAAAAGCAGAATCAGCTTATTATGAATCTTTACATGAAACGCCTCTTATTGCCAATACCATTGCAAGAAAGAAACTGTTTGAGATGAATAGAATTATTTCTGATACGGCAGAATACGGTTGCTATTTGTTTGACCATGCTTGTAAACCACTATTGGCAAACTTTATGAAAAAAATTGACACCGATGTTATTGGTAAAAAATTTGGATCCGGTAAAGACAACAGTATAGATAACCAAGAGTTAATAGAAGTTAATAGGGCTATAAGGCAACATCCGGTAGAACGCATTGGCGAGACATTGAGAACAGCAATGACGGCGATGAAAAAAATAGGATAATTCTAAAAAGCTTAATTAAATTTTATCTCTGTAAATTAAATCATTAGGAAATTTTTTATCAATTCTCTTTCGGGTGGAAATGGTATTAAAGGCCTGTTTTATAAAGGCCCTAAAGTTTTTGACCTTTGGGGACTGTAAAATTTGAGCCATTGAGTCTTTAAATTAAACTATATTTGCAGTACTCTTGAAATACTGGTTTTGAAAACAACATCTTCATATAAAGTGTCATGCTCTGCAGTAGAGCAGGCTGCTAAAAGATTAAAAAATGTGGCTGTTAAGACACCCTTACAGCCTTCTGTGAGGCTTTCTAAAAAATATAATTCGCATATTTTACTAAAAAGGGAAGATTTACAGCAGGTGCGTTCTTATAAAATAAGAGGAGCGTACAATAAAATAAGCCAACTTTCCGATAAAGAAATTCATAATGGAATTGTTTGTGCCAGTGCCGGTAACCATGCACAAGGGGTAGCATATGCTTGTAATAAATTAAAGATAAAAGGGGCTATTTTTATGCCTTTTCCTACGCCAAGACAAAAAATAGAACAGGTAAAAATGTTTGGTGGAGATTGCATTTCAGTAATTCTTTCCGGCGATAATTTTGATGAAGCCAAAGCACATGCCATGCGTGTTTGTAAAAAAAATAATCAGTTATTTGTGCATCCTTTTGACGATGAAAAAATAATTGAAGGGCAGGCTACTATCGCTTTAGAGTTACTGGAACAATCAGAAAAGCCCATAGATTTTTTGTTTGTTCCGGTTGGTGGCGGTGGCTTGGCAGCAGGTATTACAGGTGTGTTTTCCGTACTGTCTCCACAAACCAAAATTATAGGTGTAGAGCCGGAAGGAGCAGCTTCTATGTTTGCCGCAATTAAAAATAACAAAGTAATAGAATTGCCTAAGATAGACCGTTTTGTAGATGGGGCGGCAGTAAAAAAAGTAGGTCAGCTTACTTTTGATGTATGTAAAGAAAATTTGTCGGATATTGTTACCGTGCCGGAAGGGTTAACCTGTCAAATTATATTGGAACTTTATAACAAAGATGCCATTGTGGTTGAACCTGCCGGTGCGTTGTCTATTGCGGCATTGGACTATTTTAAAAAAGAAATAAAAGATAAAAATGTAATTTGTCTTATCAGCGGTAGTAATAATGACATCACCAGAACGGCAGAAATTAAAGAAAGAGCATTGCTCTATGCCGGCTTAAAACATTACTTTATTGTTAGGTTTCCGCAAAGAGCAGGAGCTTTAAAAGAATTTGTGGCAGAAATTTTAGGGCCTACAGATGATATTACCCATTTTCAATATACAAAAAAACACCATAAAGAAAATGGCCCTGCCGTAGTAGGTATTCAATTAAAGGCCAAAGAAGACCTGGAGCAGCTTATAAAACGCATGAAGGTTAAAAATTTCTACGGAGATTATCTAAATGATAAACCGGATTTGTTTGAGTTTTTAGTTTAAGTAAAGTAATTTACCATGAAGGTAAAATTCGTCGTATTTTTATCAATTATAATTTTTCTTATTACTTGTAAGAAAAACTCATCCGTTGGAGACAATTTAGCAGTGCGAAATTACTATCTGGTTATTGCAGACAGTGTTAAGAATAATCAATCATCTGCAATAATTGATACACTTAAAATGATTGTTAACAATACAAAATATGCTCTTACTACCGTAGATAATGACTGGCAGGGCATAGTGCCTGTGGGGGAAGAGTTTAATTTAGATAAAATAGAAAACAAAAGCATTTCAAGCGAATTACATTACTTTACAACAGAAAATGCTTTGGACAAAAATGATACTACAGCTTTTAAAATAGAGATAGTTATACTAAAACCAATTGATAAAGGGCATTTTCGTTTTGGGCTGGGAGTGTATCGTAATAATGAAAAATCTGAATGGCAACGGCATTTTTACCCGGGAACTTTTGTATATAGAAAATCGGATACTTCCGCAAATGCTATTGCAAACTGGATAAAACAGCTTATGGTAATAGCTACTTTTAAATAAAAAAAGGATAAGCCAATTAGCTTATCCGAAGTTGACAAAACTTAACTCAATTTTTATTATATAATGGTAGATTGTCCTATGTGGATGTTTTTATAATTAATATTATCATCATCAGGATAATGGATAAAATCTGATATAAAATCCCCAACTTTATCTGTACTATATTTTTGTTTTTTATTGATATCCGGTGTACTTATTTTTAACTTCAAAGATTTTTCCACGGCTTTGTGGATGATAGTAGCTTCTTTGTGCAAATTTACGTGTTCTAATAACATGGCGGCAGATAGAATGGCCGCTATGGGATTGGCAATGCCTTTGCCGGTTGCTTGAGGGAAAGATCCGTGAATGGGTTCAAATACAGCATATTTATCACCTACGGAAGCAGAGGCCAGTAGCCCGATAGAACCACCAATGACACTGGCTTCGTCTGAGATTATATCGCCAAATAAATTATCGGTTAAAATAACGTCAAATTGTTTAGGATTTAAAATCATTTGCATGGCGGCATTGTCCACAAAGAGATAATCCAGTTGTACATCTTTGTATTTTTTTGCAATTTTTGTAACTACTTTTCGCCATAGTCTGGAGGATTCTAACACATTTGCTTTATCTACAAGAGTTACTTTATTTTTTCTTTTTTGTGCAGCTTTAAAGGCGGCATGTGTGATGCGTTCTATTTCAAATTCACTGTATTCTCCAAGGTCGGAGGCCGTTTTTCCATCATCACTAATTTTCTTTTCACCAAAATAAATACCGCCTGTAAGTTCCCTGTAAATAGTTAAATCGGCTCCTTTAATAATTTTTTTCTTAAGCGGAGATTTACTCAGCAATTGGTCATACGCCTTTACCGGCCTTATATTGGTAAATAAATTTAATGATTTTCGCATGGCCAGTAAGCCTTGTTCCGGCCTTACTTTAGAAGAAGGGTCATTGTCGTATTTAGGGTCGCCAATGGCTCCAAAGAGTACTACATCGGTACTTTTGCACAGTTTTTCGGTTTCTTTGGGGAAAGGATTGCCCGTTTTGTCAATAGCAACGGCACCTACTAAGCCTTCTTTAAATATAAAGGTGTGATTGAACTCATGGGCTATCGCTTTTAAAACTTTTATGGCCTGCCGGGTAACTTCTGGGCCAACACCGTCTCCGGCAAGGACTGCTATATTTAGTTTCATTTAATTAAATTAGTTTTATCGTTTATTTTTTATGCTACAATAGAAACATTGCTTTTTTTAATTAAGATATGAATATCATCATCGTTTATTTCTTTCTTTTTGTCGGCAAAATCCAAAAACTGGGTATAAACTTCGTCTAATTGCACCTTGGTTAGTTCATAGCCCGCATTTTTCGCTCTATAGGCCAATGCTGCCCTGCCGCTACGGGCAGTTAACACTATGGCAGATTCCGTTACGCCAACGTCTTTGGGGTTGATAATTTCATATGTTTCACGATTTTTTATTACCCCGTCCTGATGAATACCCGAACTATGTGCAAAGGCATTTGCCCCTACAATGGCTTTGTTGGGCTGTACATAAACGCCCATTTTTTCTGATACCATTTGACTGGTAGCATAGAGCATTTGTGTGTTTATGTTCGTATCCAGATTTAAATCGGAATGTTGTTTTAAAATCATTACCACCTCTTCCAACGAAGTGTTTCCTGC